>JBLNFC010000740.1:0-3348 GCA_050263355.1 Acidobacteriota bacterium | reverse complement strand
CCATGTCTCCCGCGGCCTCCACCCAAGTCGCCCTCGCTCCGAGCTTGCGACCGCATGCTATCCGATCGATGGCAGTGGAATACGATCTGATGCTGGCGTGCAGTTCAGTTTCCTGGTCTCCTGAACTCGAGGCTCGGGTTCAGAAACTGCTGTCGCTGCCGGTCAACTGGCCCGTGCTCTGGGAACAGAGCGATCAGCATGGTCTGCTCCCATTGATCCAGCAGCGGCTGCAAAGCTTTCGATCTTTGATCCCAAACAGCACGTGGACCGAAATCCATTCCCGGATCACAGCACATGTTCGGCGAGCACTTCGACTCACGCAATTGCTCCACACCGTAAACGATGCCCTGGCGCAGGCGGGAATCTGTACGCTGGCCTACAAGGGCCCTGTATTAGCTGAGCGCCTTTATGGCGACGTGGCGATGCGGCAATTCTTCGATCTTGACCTCTTCCTGCGCGCGGCGGAGGTTGCCCGGGCTACTGATGTGCTGAAGGAAATCGGACTCGTTGCCCACACGGAGTTTCGGCCGGCGGAATGGCGAGAGCTACTAAGCTCCGGATACGAGCTGACCTTCGACGGCTTTGGGAATCGGAACTTAGTGGAAGTTAAGTGGCGGGTCCTGCCGCACTTTTATGCAATCGACCTGGCCACCGAACAGTTCTTCGAACGAGCACAGACTCGGCCGGTTTCGGGCAAGACGCTTTTGACGTTGAGCGATGAGGATCTATTCCTCGTCTTGTGTTCGCATGCCGGGAAGCACGCATGGAACAAGCTTTCCTGGATTTCGGACATTGCGGGGTTGGTTAGCTGTACCAACCTCGACTGGCAATGGCTCGGGGAACGCGCCGCGACATTGGGCATCCAACGAATAGTCGGAATCAACCTGTATTTGGCGAAGGAACTGTTGAATGCAGAGATCCCGGCGACTATCAAAGGCATCTTCGCAGAAGATCCGCAAATAAGAGTGCTAGGAGAGCAGGTCGCGCGCAATATCTTGTCGAACCAGGGGCTGGATCCCGAATCGGTTACTTATTTCCGGTTCATCCTTACGACGCGTGAACGTCTGCGAGACCGAATGCGGTTCATCTGTCGGCTTGTCTTCACGCCGAGCCAATCGGAGTGGTCGATGATCAGGGTGCCCGCTCCGCTATTTCCGCTGTATTACATGGTACGGCTGTTCCGACTCATCGGGCGTGTCCTCGGGCTTCAGGTTGATTGAAGGATGCGCGCATTCGTCCTGGTTCGAGCCAACCCTGACCTTACGCCTCGTTCGACCGCTCGCTGGTATCCCGCATCATCCATGGCGGACATGGTGGTAGCGGCGATTCCGCCGGGCGTAGCCGCTTCGCGCAAAAGATCGGGCAGACTGATGTTGCCTTCTCGCCAGGAAAGAATTCCATCGCCTAACGCGTGAGCGGCTGCAACGAGCGCTGTTTTGCGGTCAAGACCAACCGTCTCGGCTGCGCGCGCCAGCGTGGCGAGAGCGTGGTAGCCGTGACTGCAGGAGTAAGTAACCGTAAACGCGTCATACCTGGATTCCGGAAGTTCGATGACCTGACCGACTTGGCCAAAAAAGGCGTTCACGCGCGCCCGAACCTGCTTCGGCGACCGTCGCGGAAAATTAGTTGCCGTCAAACCGCGGCCGAAGCGGGCGGCAGGGCTCGGCATTGCACGCGACCAGTGGACAAGGGGTCCAAGATGACGGGACAGATTTGCGAGCGGAATGCCTGCCGCGAGGCTGACAGCTGTAAGCGGCCTATCGAGTGTCCCTATTCGTTCCAGCAGTTCTGGCACGGAATCTGGACGCACCGCGATGATCAGCAGCGTGGCCGTCTGGACCGCGTGATGGAGATCAGGGTCCATGAGTACGGAGTATTCGCGCCTGAGCCACCGCAGCCGTTCGGGATGGCGATCATGAACAACAATAGGCCTTCGGTAACGAGCCCGGCGCAGACCCGCGATCAATGCTGTGGTAATGCGGCCCCCGCCCAAAAATACGGTGGCTTTCATGGGAGTTCGGCGCATGCGCGATCCGCCGCTGCAATCAGGGTGGCGATGTCGTTTTCGGTGTGGGCCGTGCTGATGATCCAGTGCAGCCCATTCGAAGGTGTCATATAAACGCCATGATCGAGAAGACGATGTACAAACGCGGAATAACGAGCAGTGTCGGCGTAAGCGCAATAGTCTCGATAATCGCGTATGGCATCCCGATCGGTGAAGTAAATCTGGAACATCGGACCGAAACCTTGCACGATGGCCTTCACGTTATGACGTCGAAAAACATCGCGCAGCCCGGCAATTGCGGCCTCGCCGATCGCGAACAGCCTGTTGTAAATGCCGGGTTGCGCAAGCAGATCGAGGTTAGCAGCCACCACCTTCATGGTCAGGCGATGCCCGTTGAAGGTGCCATAGTGAAGCACCATATCATTGCCCCAGCGAGTACGGTCCAGAATGGATCGTGAACCTGCGACTGCGCCCACAGGAAAACCTGCGCCCAAGGCTTTACCGAAAGTGCTGAGGTCTGGATAAATGCCGTAGTACTGCTGGCAGCCGCCGGGAGCGTAGCGGAAGCCAGTGACTACTTCATCGAGAATGAAGACGGCCCCGCATTCGCGAGTTAACTCGCGGATTCTTTGCAGATAGCCATCGCGCGGAAGAATGCATCCCATGTTGGCCATAATTGGCTCAGTGATGACGGCGGCCAGTTCGTGCCCATGCTGTTGGATGACCCGCTCCAAAGCCGCGAAGTCATTCCACGGAGTGAGCACGACGTCATCAAAAGTTGTGGCCGGAATGCCTTTTGAATCCGGGATGGCTGTTGGGTTTTCGGGTGTTCCCAACTCATCTATCGGATGGCTGTGCCCGTTCAGCAAGTAAGCGTCATACCATCCATGATAATGTCCTTCGAACTTGAGGAACCTGGTTCTGCCTGTATGCGCCCGCGCAAGGCGCAGCGCGAGCATAGTCGCTTCACTGCCGGTGTTGGCGAATCGAACCACCTCAGCGGATGGAAGCATCCGGAGGAAGCGCTCGGCGGCTTCCGCCTCGGCCGGAGTAGCTGCCGCAAAATGCGAGCCGCTCGCCATGGCGTCTGAGACGACCTCCACCAGTTTCGGATGGGCATGCCCGTGGATCAACGCACCGAATGACATCATGAAGTCGACGTATTCGTTGCCGTCCACGTCCCAAACATGCGAGCCACCACCCCGCTCAAGGAAGACGGGTTGGGGCGAGTAGACGGCAGCCCCACGCGAAGGAGAGTTGACGCCTTCGACCAGCGAAATCTGAGCACGCTCGAACCACTCAGCCGATCTCGAGTGCTTGCGAGTTGTTGTCGTAGGAGACAC
>JBLNFC010000739.1:0-2623 GCA_050263355.1 Acidobacteriota bacterium | reverse complement strand
GAATGCATCATCGTGGCTGTCCCCTCGCAGCCCTTTCGCGAAGTCACCAAGCATCTGCAGTCCTTTTCCGGACTGATCGTCAGCGTGACCAAAGGAATCGAGTATGACACCGGCCTGACGATGTGTGGGGTCCTGGCTCAAAACGCCCCAAATGCCCCCGCAGTCGCACTTTCCGGCCCGAGCTTCGCCACAGAAGTCGCGCGTGATATTCCGACTGCCATCGTCGCGGCGAGCCACGACCCTGAGGCCGCTGTCAAAACCCAAACTTTATTCAGCCGTCCCACGTTCCGGGTCTACACCAGCGCCGACGTTCTAGGGGTCGAAATGGGTGGAGCGCTTAAGAACGTGATTGCCATCGCCGCGGGCGTCAGCGACGGCCTTGGTTTCGGTGACAATTCCAAAGCCGCACTGGTAACGCGCGCCATCGTCGAGATCCGCCGTCTGGGAGCAGCCTGCGGCGCCCAACCGGAAACCTTCACTGGGCTCAGCGGGTTGGGCGATCTGATGGTGACCTGTTTCTCGAAGCACAGCCGCAATCGCGGCTTTGGCGAGCGAGTGGGCCGGGGGGAGAAAGCTCCTGAAATTGCGGCAAGCATGCTGGCCGTGGCAGAAGGTTATCCTACGGCGCGCTCCGCGTACAAGTTGGCGCGAAAGTGTAATGTCACCACGCCGGTGATCGATGAAGTAGAAGCCATGCTCTACCGGGGCAAAAACGTCGGCGACGCGGTCAGGGATCTTATGTCACGAGATCTTAAGCCCGAGGACTGAGAGACTTTGACCACTCCAGCCCAGGACTTTAGTCCATGGCTTGGCGAATGAGTTTCAGCAGACTCTCGTAGGTTTCGACTGCGGTGAATTGAGGGAACTGTTGTTTCACGCTTGCCGGCGCGCGGAACAGGATCCCTGCATGCGCTTCGGTCAGCATTGCCGTGTCGTTGAAGGAATCCCCGGCCGCAATCACATGGTAGTTCAAGAGCTTGAACGCTGCTACTGCCTTTTGCTTCTGTTCGGGGACCCGCAGCCGGTAATCGGTAATCCGCCCGTTTTCAACCACTAAACGGTGACAGAGCAGGGTCGGCCATCCCAGGTGACGAAGCAATGGCGAGGCAAATTGCTCAAACGTATCGGACAGAATGATTACCTGCACGAAGGAGCGGAGCTCATCCAGGAATTCACGGCCACCCTCGAGCGGGCGGAGGCCCCCAATGACTTCCTGTATGTCGGCCAACTTCAGGCCATGCTGGTCCAGGATCTGCAAACGGCCGCGCATCAGTTTATCGTAGTCGGGTTCGTCCCGCGTCGTTCTGTGCAACTCTCTGATGCCAGTCTTCTCCGCCACGGCGATCCAAATTTCCGGAGTCAGCACCCCTTCCATGTCCAGCGTCACTATCGACTGTTTCACCGCGAAAGTGTTTCAAAAGGTTCTGCCCCTGTCGAGAGCGGCTCGGGCCTATCTGGGGTGCTCACCCCATGGAGAAATTCGCCCTTCCACTGTTCAATAGCGCCGCCTCCTGTGAAAGAGGCCTCTCGAGATGCCGCAGGCAGTCGAATACGACCGCGAACAGGTCACATCAGCCGGTCACGGTGAATCTGAGGACAATCCCGTCTTGGTTCAAACGAGGCCGACGGAGACCACCCGAACCGCCTTCAGACCATCTGCATCAGTCACTTCAGACAAACGAAGGCTCTCCCCGCCGCGAAAGGCTTGGTTTAGTCAGGGGGCAGATTATCTTCGTGGTCTGCTCGCTATCCTTTTGGCTCTTGGCGCGAGGTTGGCCATGGATGGCGTCTGCGGCGACCGGCTTCCCTTCGCGACGTTCTATCTTGCAGTGATTTTTGCTGTTCGGTTCTCAAGCATCGGTCCGGCCATCTTCGTTTTGGTGGCGAGTCTGCTCCTGGGTGATTTCTTTTTTAGCAGCCCCCGACATACTTTCGCGTTTACCAGCACGGGAGAATGGTTGGAGGCGCTGGTGTTTGTCCTGGTCTCTTCGGGCTTGCTGGTATATGGGAAGAGAGAGCGCGCAATCTCGCAACGTGAGCGCAAACTGCAAGTCGCGCTCGAGGACAAAGCAAACCAATCCCTGCTCGAGACCGCCCAACGCAAAGTAGCGGAGGAGGCCCTTCGTGCCAGTGAAGATAAATTCCGGCGGATCTTCGAGACGGCAAACGAGGGGATTTGGATAGTGGACGAGCATGGCTTTATTTCCCTTATAAACAGCCGAATGGCTGAGATGCTCGGGTATACGCCTGATGAACTTGTAGGCCATAACAAGGACGAACTGGTTCCCTCCGAAGACCTGGAACACACGCACGCGCTCTTCAAACGCCGCAGTGAGGGATTCACAGACCAGGTCGACGTCCGCTTCCGCCACAAACAGGGGCACACGCTTTGGGCCCTGATGTGCGCGCGACCGATATGGAACTCGGACAACAAGTTTTCGGGTGCGCTGGACATGTTCACCGACATCACGGAACGAAAGCGCGCCGAGATCCGATTAGACCTGCTTGCTGACACCGCCAGCCAACTGTTGCGTTCGCATGAACCTCAATACGTTGTCGATGCCCTCTGCCAAAAGGTGATGGCCATCCTCGATTGCCAGGTGTTTTTCAATTTCCTCGTGGA
>JBLNFC010000738.1:0-4393 GCA_050263355.1 Acidobacteriota bacterium | reverse complement strand
CCGTAGCCGGATCATTAAAAGCGTTCACGAGTTGGTTCCAGACGAATATGTGGTACCCGTGATTCCCGACATAGTTCAAGCTAACCGAAGAATTCTTTCCCAAACCTTGCTGCAATTCGAGGTTCCACTCCTGGAATGTCGGGTTGAATACCTTGTTATTGACGGAATTGAAGTCGGGCGCACGGCAGCCTGTCGGGGCTGCGGCGGTGAAATCGGCCAGGGTGCCGCCGTTAGCAAAGGTTGAGTTGAATGCCGTGTTGCAGGCCGCGATGGTCGATGTTGCGCTGCCGACCTCCGTCGGAGCCAGGGGCAAACCGGCGAGAGTGAATTGATTCCGACTAGGCGAGTTCGCGGCGAAGCTATCAACCAAATCGGCAGGGTAAAGATCGGAGAAGATACCGACTCCGCCACGCAGCACCGTATTCTGCGCCAGATTCCAGGCAAAGCCGAACCTTGGTTGCCAAGCCACGGCCTGCAAGCCCGGGAAAGTACGGTGCAGACCGGAGCGAATCATCTGGTTGTAGGGGACGGAGGGGTCATGATTTAACTGCTGGAAGGTGTCTGAAAGACGCGCAATGCAGTTTGTCTGGCAGACTGCGTTCGAGTTGCGATCTACACGGAGCGCTAGGGTGAATTTGAGTTTTGGAGTAACGCGCCACTCGTCCTGGCCGTAGAGTCCAGCGCTCCAGATGGCAAGAGGCTGCTCCAGGCGCTGGGGGAAGCGCTGACGGATTTGATCAATAAACCCAGTTACGAAATCAGTGTTGGAGAAGATTCGCAACCTTGGTGTGGTGTACGTTCCGAAGATGGCATCGGTGATGTCATTGCGACGGAAGTTCGTTCCGAATTTCAGCGAATGATTTCCTTTGGTGACTGAAATGTCATCCACGAACTGGTATTGCGTAACTCGGCGGCCTTGTGGGAATGCCCAAGCCTCGCCGCCAACCATGACGAGATCGAGCGTGTTGTTTCCAAAGGGGGCATCGAAGCTTTGAATGGCAAATGGGAACAGTGCTTTTGCCTGCGCTGCCTGCGGCATCACGAACATAGCGCTGTACCAGCTGCCGGACGCGATGAAATTGTTAACCACGTTGGGGCTGAAGATATGGGTTTCGGTCAGCTGCCCTTCGTACTGAGGCTGGTTGCTGGTGGCGTTGAACGCCGCGTTGAACGGATCGGTGTAGGTCGCCTGAACGCCATGGTCGGTTTTAAAACGCAGGTTCAGTTTGTCGTTGTTACCGGCATTGAAGTCCACGCGGCTGTACAGCAACCACTCCGATGAAGGAGCGCCGACCGTGGAACGGAAGGTATTGGCGCAAGGTAGGCCTCCGGCTCCGAATTGCGCAAAGCCCGGAACCACCCCAGCATTACCCGTCGCCGGATCAAACGTATTCAGATCTCCGCAGCCCAAGGTGCCTGTGGCATCCGTTGCGTCAGTGACTGGAACGGCGCGGTTCAGACCCGGCGCTCCGTTCATCACATTGAATAGCTGTTGATAAAACGGCACCGAAGCGGAAGAGCCGAACGCTGGCAGGTTCGCTAACACAGCTGACTGAAATGCGGGTGTGGGAACGAAGATCTGATTGCTGGTTCCCAGCACATAGCGCAGACCTTCGGTGCCAACGAAGAAGAACGCTTTGTCTTTCACGATAGGTCCGCCGAGAGAAGCGGCGTATTGGTTGTTGTTTTCAAACGGACGCGGCGCGCCTTCATGGTTGGCAAACCAGTCGTTCGCATTCAAATAGCGGCCGTTCCACCAGTATCTGGCGTTGCCGTGAAATGCGTTGGTACCCGACTTGGTCACGTAGTCGACCTGCGCACCGGCCTGGCGGCCATATTGTCCCGTGTATCCGTTGCTGACCACCGCGACCTCCTGGACTTCGTTGGACCCGAGCATCAGGTTGGTCGCGCCTGAATTATTCAGATTCAGGTAGGGATCCATATTGTCGTTGCCATTGACGGTGAATAGGTTCGAGGTCGCAGGCAATCCGAAAGCGGTGAAATTGCCGTACCCGCCGCCACTAGAGGAGTTAATAGCCACGCCAGGCGCAGTTTGCGCGACGTAGGTCATATCGTTGCCAGGATTCGGCACGTTTTCGATCTGTTGTGTATTGAACGTTGTTGAGATGTTGCCAGTTTCCGTCTGTAGCAATGGAGCGGCCGCAGTCACTTCCACGGTCTGACTTGCCTGTCCGACGGCGAGCTGTATGTTTACGGTACTGATTTGACCTACGCCAACTTGGGCCGCCTGAGCGACACTGCCAAACCCTTGCTGCGTCGCGGTCACCGTATAACGCCCTGGTTGCAGCAGCGTGAAGCGGTAGCCCCCGCTATTGTTGCTCTTGGTCGTCTGATTTACTCCGGTCGATTCGTTCCGGAGCGTGATGGTTGCGTTCGGTACGACTGCACCGGATGGATCCTGAATCGTACCTGCGACGTCGCCGGTGGTAACAGATTGGGCGAAGGCGCTGACCGCAAAAGCGGCCAATGCGAGCAACGCTGTTATCACCAGAACGGTAGAAAAGACTTGCTTGCGATTCATCTTACTTTCTCCTCCACAGAAAACTCCGTCAATTGAGCTGAGCAGAATCAGAACAAGGAAGACCGGCACGGTGTTAGCTGGCGCTTCTGAGTTCAACGTCAGCAGCCATGCAGAAAGACAGCGAATCCAGAGAAGTGCGATCAGAGTTACAGACTCGGAAGAATGAACCCGAATACGGATCCTTGCTGGAAACACTCCCCACCGCGTGCAACACAGCCTCCAGAACACAACAGCATTGACTACCACAGCGCGGTGCAACTGCTGTGCCACACAGGTGGGGTATTAACGTTCTTGTTAAATCGCGGTGTGAATTGTTCGACGAGGAGGAAGTTTAAGAAAAATTTAGAACGATGATCTCAGCTGCGCTGTTTGGGTATCGGGCTGTTCGCGTATTTTTAAATGCGGCATTTCTGTAGAAGCGCACGTCGCACCCGGCAGCAAGTCGTGGCTCGCGATCCATGCATCTGTGAGTTTCCTGAAGACTCTGGTCTACAGTTCCAAAATCCGGAGTTACCGCCGTGCTAGTTACCAAAATTAACATCGGAAGATGCTGCTGGTGTGAATACGGTTCAGACTGGTGTGAATGCGGTTCAGACACTCTTACCCAAAGCAACTAAGAAGATGGCGGTTTTCCCGGCGCCGTGCGGCGAAAAGAATTGCACGACATCATCATCGTAGAAGGTGAGACCGCTCGCCCCGAGTTTCTGAGCATAGGCAGCGAGATAGAGCTTCCCTCCAACTATGCCGGCTTCCAGCTGCGTAGCACGATAGCCGCGATTGCCGTACCGAGAGAGGATGCCCGCAAGATCCGCGAGAAAGAAGATGTTGACGCTTGCATCGGATGGAAGCTGCTGCTCCAAGCCCAAGTAGCCGGACGTCTTGCGAAAATTCCCGTGGCGGAGCAGTTCCAGCGAGTGCTGCTTGCGAACATAGAAATACGAACCGCTAGCCAGTCCCTCAACATTGTTGGCGATCAGGTAAAGATCATTCAAAGGTCGGCCAGGCGCCTTGGCAAAATCACATGGGAGATCCTGTGTTGCGAGCTCGAGAATAGTCGAGAGCTGCGGCAGGGTAATAGGTACCTGGGCGAAGTGACGGGTCGACCCACGCCGGAGGATTACTTCTTCAATCACATCGTTGGGCAACTCTGATTCGGAAAGTCTGGGCAACGGTATCAGTTTGGCCTGAGTCGCTGATGACGAAGGCGGACCTGAAATTTTTGTGTACGCTCGCAACTCGTCAGCCGCAATGAGAGAAGAGGCTTCGTGCATCTCGCGCATGAGCGGGTATTCCACCTCTGTTTTGGACAGCGGCAGGAGCGGCAGTTCCAGCGGTTCCACCGAGCGCAATTTCTGAGTGCTCGACGGACCTTTTCCTAAACTCACCATGGAGAAAGAAACCTCCCGCTGGGTATCAAGGTCGAGTAGCTTGTTTACTCCGTGATCGATGAACCCGGTCAGCACTTGCGCAGGAAGTCCTAAAGCCGTGCTCACCGCGAGTAAGTTGGCGAGAATAGTGCCATTGTCCCAGCCGAAGTGTCGGTAGGTTCGCGCCTGGTACTTCCACGCATTTCGCCAATAAGTCCCGGTGCAGACAATCGTGAGTGGCGCCTCCAGGATCAGCTTGGAATTTCCAATGCTCTTGGCCAGGGTCTTGCGGTAGTCACCAGCGCGCAATTGTCGCAAGCCGAATTCGGCAACCCCGAAGTGGTAAACCCCCGCCGCGAGATCGGTGAGATCGCCACAGATGATGTACAACTCGATCTCGTAGAGTGCGCCGGTACAGGCGGCTGCGCGAAAAAAGATTTCCTGGCCATTGTATTTCTTACTTTTTGTGATGCCGGCGGACAGG
>JBLNFC010000737.1:0-8740 GCA_050263355.1 Acidobacteriota bacterium | reverse complement strand
TCCCTGCGGGCGTAACCAGGTGCTTGAGCTGCAGTGCTACTTTCGCTTTCTCCTCGGGTAGCTTGCATTCCTCGAAAGCATCCCCGAATTCGTTCGCTTCGCCAATTCCCATCAGGAATTGAGATTGCGTAAGTAGCTTCTCGACTCGGATTCCATTCTGCTCGGCTACAGACTGCAGCGCCGTGAAATTGACGTGCGCTGTAATGTCCTGCTCCCCGGGGGCCTCGTAGGGGTTTGCACTCGCGGAGTGCTTACGATAAGTCATGATGGTGCCGCGATGACGTCCTGCCAGGAGTTCCTCGCGGGTATAGCCGTAGTCAACGATCGCTATGAACCCATGTTTCACAGCGGCAGCTATTTGCTTCATGTATTCGAGCGCGCTCAGGCATGCTTCAAGTCGCTCTCCAGGTTCGGGCTGTACGCTGTAACGGTCGAGGTATTCCAGTTCTTCAGGTGACGCGACAGTCCATGTTTCCGCCAGGCCACCGCCTTCGTACGCGATTCGCAGAGAGCCTTTTGTGCTGAGGATCTCGACCGGCAACGCATCGAAGAACTCGTTAGCAAAAATGACCATCGGCGCATCGCGTTGCGACGACGACAGCGGTGTTTCCTCCCAAATGCATTTACCCGAGGCGAAATGGCGAGCTAGAGTTTGCTTGAGAGACCTCCGCAGCGCTGGTGATCGCTCGACTAAGACGTACCGGATCGAGCCGAAAAAGGCGGGAAACTTCTTCTCCGACCAATCGAGAACGTCTTGCGCGAAGAGGCCGCGACCAGGTCCGAGTTCGATGATCTGAATGATCGACGGCGAGCCCAAAGCTCGCCACATCTCCTCGAACTGTCGCGCTAACAATCTCCCGAACACGGCATGCACGTCGCTCGAGGTGTAGAAGTCACCGGCTTTGCCGAACTGGCTCACATGGCGCGCATAATAACCGAGCTCGGGATCATACAAGCACAATTCCATGTAGCGGGAAAACGGGATGGGTCCATGTTCGCGAATTTCCTGTTCAATTTTCTCCCGCAGAGTCACAGCGCTTCCCGCTGACGCTCGGCAAGATTCTGCGGCGTGCGAGTGAACATCTCGATCAGGTAATCGTGCAGGCAATCGTAGAGCTGGCGCTGGAACGTCCATTCGAATTGTGGATGGTCAAGATCGCGCGGGTGCATCTCGAAGTAATAAGTGTGTACCGGGACGGCGGGATTCTTGAAGCTGATGATGACTTCTACTCCATCGCCCTTTTCCCGAGCGCCGAAGTCGAGCAGCGGGTGTTCGTAGAGGCGCAGTTGCGCAAGCACACGATCAAGGCGGGACACGGGGTGATTGTAAATGAGGTTACTCGTACCGTAGCGCTTCAATCGGATCGAGGCGTGCCGCTTTGATCGCGGGAAACATCCCACTCACAATGCCGACAACGCTCAGGATCCCGGTTGCGGCCATCAGAGTGCCGGCGTTGATGGTGAGATGAATGTCCCCTTCCTTGGCATCCTCAATGAAGGCACTCCAGAGCGTGAGGGAACCCACCGACCAGGAGATTAAATACGCGATTGCCACCCCTGCCAGTCCTCCCAGCAGAGTAATGACCATAGCCTCAGATAGGAATTGAAACAAAATGTGCCATCGGCGGGCACCCAGCGCTTTTTCTACCCCAATTTCGCGGGTGCGCTGCGTAACCGAGACCAGCATGATGTTCATCAGGCCAACACCGCCGATGCCCAGAGTGAGCATTCCGATAAAGCCGAGAAGAACCTTGATGCCCACAGTGATCACATTCAGATCAGCCAGATCTTTGACTGCGTCGAAGATAAATACCGCGCGTTCGTCCTTGGGCAGAAAGCTATGGTGAAAGGCGAGAGACTCGCGGACCGCCTTGACAACTTTCTCGTGATCTCCTTCGTAATCGAGAGTGATGGCATCCAGGTAATAAGTGTTCTTCAGATCTCCCATCGCGCTGTACGGAACATAGACCATGGCATTCATATCGTCGTCGCCATTGGACAACATGTGTTTCAAGATACCGATTACCTGGTAAGAAATGCCGTCAATACGGATGCTTTCGCCTAATGCGTTCTGTCCGGAGAATAGCTTCTTCTTCACCTCGGCGCCGATTACAGCAACCCGGCTATGGGTATAGTCTTCGTGCTCGCCGAAGAAACTGCCTTCGCCAACTTCTACGCTGCGGATGTGCTGGTAATCCGAGTAGGCGCCGCGAACGTTATAGGTATTGCTGCGCGTGCCATAAACTACCGCGCTTTGCTTATTGACTTCGGGCGAAATGCGCTTAATTAGGGGTACTTCGGTACGCAGGTACTCGATATCGTTACGAGTTAGCTTGATTTCGGTTCCAGCCTTGCTTCCGCCGGCCTGCTGTGACGTTCGTCCCGGGAAGATGGCAATGAGGTTTCCGCCGAAGGTCCGGAAGGCCAGCATCAGCGCGTTCTGAAAGCCCGATCCGTACGCCAAAAGGAGCACAACCGTGGCTATACCCCAAGCCATACCAAGCATGGTGAGCAGGGAACGGCGGCGGTTGTACCGCAGGGCGTTGTACGCCTGTTTGCCCAGTTCGGAGAGCACGGCTACTCCTGCCGAAGGGCTTCCACAGGAGGAAGCAGTGCGGCTTTGCGTGCCGGATAAAGCCCCGCGACGATGCCGGCCAAAGCCAAGGACAAGATGGCCACAACGGCGGATGAAGGCACGATACGTGGCGTGTCGAAGCCCTCTGGCGCCGGTAGTTGCGCCAGCAGGGTGACGAAAGCGATCGATATGGTCAGGCCAATGCCTCCACTAAAAGCCGTCAAAAAAGCGCCTTCAATGAAGAACTGCGTCAGAATGTTGCGGTGAGTGGCTCCGAGCGCCTTACGCAGGCCGATCTCCTTGGTTCGCTCGGTCACCGACACCAGCATGATGTTGATGATCCCGATCGCGCCCAGAGCCAGGGTGACCACTCCCACAACTCCCAGGAACCAATCCATCGCGTCGAAAATCTTGCCAACCCGCTTTGAGTTCTCGATCGTGTCCCAATCACCGAAGGCATCTTCCAACTTGGGATCGAACCCGTGCCGTCGAGCAATGATCTGGTGCAGTTCGTTCTTCGCGGCCAGGTGTTCGTCTTTGGTGATGGGTCGATAGTTGATGAAGGAGATAGCATTCTCGGTATTCTCCGCCTTTAGCGGGAATAACATCCGCATGGTCTCGACCGGAATGAATATCCTGCCGTTGGTTCCGTTGTTGCCCTCTTTACCGATCTTCTGAACGATGCCGATCACCTCGAAGCTGATCCCGTTGAGCAGCATCGTATTGCCAACTGCTGGCCTGCCGGGGAAAGTGTTCTTCAGCAGCTCCCATCCCACGACGGCCACCCGCCGGTGATCGTTGTTATCTTCGTCATTGAACCAGCGGCCGGGATTTACCGGTACCGTGCGAATGTGATCGTATTCGGGAGTGACGCCAAACACTTCTCCGTTGGTGCTGCCATACTCGCTCACAGCACGAATATCCTGGCGATTGAGAACCGGAGAGATGGCCCGCAGGAACCTGGCCTGATGGCGGATCGCCAGGTAGTCGTCGTATGTGAAATTGTATGGTCGACCGGATTGCAGGCTGCCCTCAACGGCAGGAATTCTGCCGGGGAACATGAACATGATGTCCTGACCCAGGTTTGCCAGGTTCCTCTCCTGACCGCTTCGGAATCCCTCGCCCAAACCGACCAGCAGAAGCAGAGACCCTACACCCCAGGCGATTCCGAACATGGTCAAGAATGAACGCAGCTTATGCGCCCAGAGCGTTCCCAGCGACTGCTTAACGATGTCCAGGAAAGTTCGCATAATAGGGTTATCCCCACCCGTCGGGGAGGCGGATGGGGATCGGATCAACAGGCAGGGTGTCTCACGTCCCGCCCTCTTGAACTATGTACGGAGCGGGACGACGTCAGGTTCCCGCAAATTGCGTCTGGAGAGTTAGACACGCAAGGCTATCGATTGTTAGCCGCGCCTGAGTGTAAGGCGCAAAAGATGCAACTCTTTCCCGAGGCAGCCCGTCCCGATCAGCGCTTGACCGTTTCTTCTTCTCCAAAAGTCGATAGACCCCTTTGGGCAATCGAGGCTTTCTGGTTGTGTACCGACTGTTGCCCGACCGCCACGGTTCGAAAGCTCATGATTGCTGGATTTTCGGTTTTGCTCGACGTACTACTCGGAACTGATTCAATCTGAAAGTAGTAGGTTGTATTCGGTTGCAGACCTTCTATGCGCACCCGGTGCTCCGTAGTCCGCTCTGGCCCCTCAGCTATCCCAGTTAAATCGTCGGCATCCTCGCTGTACCACACGCGACTGTTGGAAGGCTCATCCGTCGCCCAGGAGATGATGGCGGAGCTCGAATCCGCGACTTCTATGAATGGCCCCTTGGCGATATGAACCGCTCCAGCAAACGCATATGAGAAAAGAACACCGACCGCCGTTCCTACCCACGCCCACCACCAACTTCTCATGCTGCCAACTCCCCTCTGAAATTAGATTGCCAATCCTCCACACGGTTGTCTGTCGAGAAGGTATTGATGCACAAATCCCGAGTAGGTCAGAAAGGCCGCGAACGATAGTCCGGTCACGAACCAATCTGCTAACTATTCAGAGCTGGAATTCGTCTAAGCCCGCGGGCTTTACCAATCGACTATCACTCTGATTCTGTGGGGAGGCGTTGTATCTATGCGCAACTACCGGGCGTTTGCATTGCTGCTGGGGCTGCTGTTTGTAGCCAACCTGACCGAGGCCCAGTCCACCGTACTCGACCTGCCAAGACCAAGCCAGCACGCCACGGTGATGCAAAGAGTGGGCGTGACCGATATCACGATCAACTACCACCGTCCGCTGGTGGGTGGACGTAAAGTTTGGGACGCGCTCGTGCCCTATGGACAAGTATGGCGCGCCGGAGCCAATGAGAACACCACGATTACTTTTACGGACCCCGTAACCATCGAAGGTAAACCGCTGGACCGCGGAACCTATGGCCTGCACATGATCCCGGCGGCGGACCAGTGGACCCTTATCTTTTCGAAAGCATCCACTGCATGGGGCAGCTTCACCTACAAGGAATCGGAAGATGCCTTGCGCGTGCAGGTGAAGCCTCAGACCTCTGAATTTCGCGAGGCTTTGTCATACGACTTCGATCAGGTGAAGCCAGATTCGACCGTCGCCGTCATGCGTTGGGAAAAGATTGCAGTCCCTTTCAATATCGCAGTGAACCTCAATGAGTCGGTTCAGAACAGCTTGCATAAGCAGCTTCGTGGCTTGCCTCAGTACACATGGGAAGCCTGGGATGATGCCGCGACTTATTACTTGGCGCAGAAAGTGAACCTCGACGAAGCGTTGAAGGACGAGGAGGAGTCGATCAAAGTCGAGGAGCGTTTCGACAATCTGCTCACCAAATCCCGCATTCTCGACCAGATGGGCCGAAAAGACGAGGGCAAAGCTACCTTGGCCAAGGCACTCGAGAAAGCCAGTCCCCTCCAACTACACCTCTACGCCCGGCAACTGCAAGGGGACAAGCATCCCGATGAGGCTTTCGCGATCTTCCGCGCCAACTACAAGAAATATCCCGATCAGTGGTTCGTTCACTCGGGTATGGCGCGCGTGTACACGGCACAAGGCGACTATGACAATGCCGTCAAAGAAATGAAGGTGGCCGCTTCGTCCGCGCCCGAGCAGTTCAGATCAAATGTGCAGGTATTGGTAAGGCGGTTGGAGAATAAAGAGGACATCAACAAGTAGAACAAAAGTTTCGGGTTTCAACCGCGATACTATGGTCGGCAGCGTTATCGATCGCAGGCTACACGAAACTAGAAACCCGAAACGCGAAATCCGAAACCCGAAACCCGAAACTAGAAACCCGAAACTATTATCCGTTCTTCTCCTGCTTCTGCTGCTCGTACGCTTTCTGCAGGTACCTGCGGGCTTCATCCATCGCGCCCTGAGTGTTGTCGTTGGTCTGTATGGCTTGCCGATATTCGTTGGTGGCGCGTTCGCGCTGGCCCGTGATGTCAAAAATCTTGCCAAGTTGGATATGGCTCCAGACCTCAGTCCACCGCGGATCGCCATCTCCGTTCAAAGCTTCCCGATATGCATTCGCGGCCGATTGATAGTTACGCTGCTGAAAGAAGACTTCAGCAATTCGATAGTGCGCGAGTGAGCTGTTCGTATTCACGTCCAGCGCTTTCTTGTATTCTGCGAGCGCCCCAGCGAAATCTCCCTGCTGCACCATTGATTGCCCTCGCAGGATTGACGAACGTAACTTCACATCACGCGAGTTCTTAAGCACACGATCGCTGGGATCCACCACGATCCGGCGCGGCTTGCCGAACGTCTCAACCGTGAAGGGTGAATTCGTTCCCACCACTTCAATCCGCTTATCTTCGCTCTTGCCATCGGTGTCGATCTTCAGTTGGACGGGCATCCGGAAAAGATCGAGGTCCTGCGAAATCTGGCCTACCACGCGGAACCCTTTGTTGTTCTCGCCCAGCCGATAGACGGTGTACTTGGTCTTGAACTCTGGAGCGCCAGTGGAGTCGAGCCACTGCGAGAAAAACCATGTGAGCTTGTCTCCGTAATTTTTCTCTGCAAGTTCGCGGAAGTTGTCCAGCGAGGCCGATTTTCCCGCATATTGAGTCGCAAACTGGCGCAGGGTCTGGTAGAACTTCGCGTCGCCCTCTACCCAACGCAGCATGTGCAGGATCATGGCTCCCTTGTCGGTCGTGAGCGACTGGAATTCCGGCGAGAACATGTCGAGCTTGCCCACCGTCGAGAGCGGTACGGCATCGTAGGCAAGGGCCCCCACAGACATATCCTTGATGGCTTCCTGCATACCCGCTGGTCCAGCGGCGTTCTCTACGTACATAGCCTCGGAATATCGAGCGAAGCCGTCATTGAGCCACCAATCATCCTTGGAATCCGGACTGACCGAAACGCCCCACCACTGGTGAGAAATCGTGTTGGCCAGCAAACGATAGTTGATCTTTTCTGTAACCGCGCGGCTGGCGATTGCCGCCACTTGCGGCGCCCAGGCCGAGGGAACTGTGTCGTCGGGGATCTCAACCACTCGCAGCACGGGCGATGAGAACGGTCCATACATCGTCGTGAAGTAGGTGTACTCCTTCATCGCGGTGGTCGCATATTGCGCAGCCAGCGCCTGGTGCACGGGCTTGAAGTACACCTCGATGTCGATGCCACCCTCGTTGAACTTGGAATTGTTGAATTGCCCCGCGATGATGGTCCCTGGGAAACTCGGCTTTTCCGAAGTAAAGGTGAACGTTTTGGTCGCGCCGGCGCTGACGATAGCCGCCTTGGCCTTTGGAGGCGGCGCCGTTCCGACCGATTCTTTGCCACTTCCGACGACAGTGAAGTGTGCGGGAACCGTTACGTTGATGGTAGACGTAAAGCGGTTGATCCCGTAGTTGACTACCGGGAACCAGCGCCCGGAATAGAGCAAGTAGCTGGTGTCGTCGCCAACGTAAGCCAGCTTCAATCCTTGTACCGGACTATCGTCTGCGGAATCGAGCACGCCTTCATAGTCAATGGTTAAGGTGGTAGTGGCATCCTTTTGCAGCCCCTTGGGGAGAGCGATTCGGATCGTGGAGTCCTGAGTGATGCGCTCCGCGGTGAGCGGCTTTCCTGCTTCGTCGAGAACCTTGGTTGGTCTCAGAGCATTGTGCAGTTCGAAGGTAGCAACGCTCAGATCGTCGAGCGCCGTGAACTTAACTTTGGCGCGAGCCGTAAGCTTGTGCGCATGCGGCGCCAACTCGGCGTCAATGACGTAGTCGTCAACTCGCAACCGCTGCTTCTCGGGAGCAGCGAACGAAGGCAGTGCAACAATGCACAGCAGTAAGGTACAAAGCGCAGCTAAGGCCCGGGGGAGGCGCCTGGGTCGAAAAAACATGTACGAGTGATCTCCTTGCAGAAGGCCGCTACTCTCTAAGATGAAGATTCTCCACTAAAAGATGCTGGCTACACAAGGTTTAGACCGCGTTTGCAGGCCTCCCAAGCAAGCCCAAAATGGCATCAGCCGCGCGCTCAGCGGGGTGTCTGGGATCATCAAGATGTGCCGGAGAGCGCAAACTGGCCTTCACTCGTGCCAGCGCTTCGAGCATTTTTTCGCGAGCCGGCGCGTCCGGGATGATGTCGTTTAGCCGGGCGACAACATTGGCCGGCGTGAAATTGTCCTGAACTAACTCAGGGACAATTTCTTCCCCCGCAATAAGATTGACCATGGCGAAATGCGGGACTTTGATCCGCCATCTACCCAGCGCATAGGTGAGAGGCGACACTCGATAAACCATCACAAAGGGTGTGCACATCATCCCCGCTTCCACCGTCGCGGTGCCGCTCGCGATAATGCCCGCCCTGGAGTGCCACAGGGCCGGTAGTGCCTCATAAACCAGCGTGACCGTCTCACTTGTACGAAGACCCTGAAATAAGCTGGGATCAAGGGTGGGCGCCAGAGGCAGCAAGAACTCATACGCCCGGCCAAACTGCGAAGCCGACTCCAGAATGGCCGGCAGGTTCATCTTGACCTCTTTGACCCGGCTTCCCGGCATCAGCGTAATCCAATGTTTTTCGGGATCCAGCTTGTACCGGCGTGCGTAATCTTCGCGGTGGATCCGAGGGTGCGGTAGCTCGGCTAAGGGGTGGCCAACAAACGCTGCGTCAACACCGCGATCGCGGTAGAGCTTCTATTCAAAGGTAAAGATTACAGAGG
>JBLNFC010000736.1:0-2723 GCA_050263355.1 Acidobacteriota bacterium | reverse complement strand
ATCGTCCGCGTTTGAGCTTGCTTTTCTGGCAATGTCCGAAATGGCCTCGCCTGCTCCAAAGTAATGGCCGTCTGAATTGGCGTCAGTGCTGGCGCTTGCGGCAAGGACAAGGTGATCCGTGTTGATTCGCCTGCGGCTGCGGTGAACAGCTGCTTCGGCGAAGCTTCTCCCTGCGGCGTCGTCATCATGATCGTATGACGGCCGGGCATCACCCAAGTCTGTCCGCCGGGGTTACTCAGTTCTGTCGCTTTGCCGTCTAGTTCGAACTGACCGTATGTTGGATCCATTGAGACGATGACAGTGCCGGTGCGCTTCTCGCACTCCTCCAGTCCAGCTCGAGCTTCGGCAAGCTCTTTCGTCGCGCCTTCTGCTAGGTTGTTAATAACGAAGTCCCAATAGAACGCTGCCTTGTCGTAGGAACCGAGTTTCATTTCGATATCGGCGAGAAGCGACGCGACGATCACAGAGTGCCGGAGGGTCCAGGCGTGATCCATGGCACTCAAAGCCTCTTCGTACTTGCCCTTGCGGTAGGCTGCGATGCCCTTTTGTACGAGTTCCTTAACTTCGACTTTGACGCCATCGGTTCTCTCGGCATCATCGTCCGTGTCCAGGTGAGCGAGCGGTGTGCCGGCGAACGCCGAATGCTGCACCGTAGATGACAACGTGACCATTGCAGCGAGCAACGCGAGTCGGTATCGAAATATGCGACGGCGGCTAATCAGTCGGCGGAGGTACATGGCACTGTCGATACCGGTCATTCTTTCCCAGTTCGGCCGCTCGCGCGAATCGTTCCGATATTTCTCGCTCGAACCGACGCTTTTTTACCGAGGCCCAACCGGACATTTGACCAAGCTCGAGATTATCCTGAGTTCCAACGATTGACCAGGAGTTTTCCTTGGTACCGATCCGCTCGAGCCCTCGAGACACCAGACAGGCGTCTTCGACTAAGTCACCACTACCATGCAGAACTTCGCAGCCTGCTCGACGATGACTCGTAGGAGTCAGATCGCAAGCCACTTGAGTGCGAAGGTTTCGTCCTGCCAAAGACGTCGTTTCCACACGAAAGGTAGCCAACAAGGCCCGCGTTTGGGAGGGGTCCAAATCTCGGCCGGAACCGTGAAGTTGTTGGGCTCTCCGGATTTCCGTTGTAACCAAGCACGCAGTCTTTCGATAGTTTCGAATGCTATCCCATTTAGAGTACGGGGCAGCTGGATGTCGAAGAGCAGCAGGTGCATTGTGGCAGTGTTGACCGTTGGAGCGCCTCAAGCTCATGTTCGCTGTAAGCAATGTCCTCCCGTTCCAAGTGCCATCGAACGAACTTTGGCCCTCATGCGTAAGTGATAATTCTGTTGCCAGACCTTGCACTACCTGCATGTGCATTGTTACTGTCCACACATGAAACGAATTTCTATCGTCGCCCTGATTCTGGTCTCGTGTGCAATTGGCTGTGTCAGCTCAATGGCGTTCATCGTTCCGGCAGCACGCGCCCAAGATGTGAAGAGATGGGACTACCTCTGTCTTGATGTTCGGCAGATGCTTCCCGACGAAATACAAGAAAAGTCAAAGCTCGCCGGAAAGGAAGGTTGGGAAATGACCGCCGTAACCCTGCTCACGGTTTGTTTCAAGAGGCCGCTGTAGGCAGCGTTCACCGCCCCGTACGTCGACGCATCCATTGTTTCCAGTTTCGTCAACTCCTCGACGGACGGACATGTAACATGCTCCCTCGACGTGGCTCCGATATCGCTCATCGATCAAGCTGGAGCTCCAATTTCTTACGCAACTCTTCGAGACTTATCTTCGGAAGCTTCTCCGCGAAGTGGAATATCGCGCGTTGTAAGTCGACATCACCAATTCCAACCACGTACCGCTCGGAAGCCTGAGTCCAGTAATTGATCCAATTGAATACACCTTGCAGTTGACTGGACCACGCCGTGTCCGACGAAAAGACGTACACGACCATTTGCGATGGTGGAACGCTTGCCTCACTCCCGACAGTCTGGTCAATGCAGTGACACACCACACCTCTCGGGAGCTGATCTTTGACCAAAGTCACGTCCTCTGCAAATCCGGCAACCAGTACGCTAAGTCCACTCATTTGGCACTTCTCGGGATTTTTGTTGTAACCAAGCACGCAGTCTCTCGATAGTTTCGAATGAAGTCCCCGTGAACACCTCACTGACATCGCGACCCGCAAATAGTGCCATCTCGAAGGCATCAACGTATGGCTCCAACGGTTTGCCACCCTTGCGACCATCGTCATAGATGATCATCACCTCTACGTCATGTGCGTCTTCGCGGGATATCCAGAGACGAAGCATTGACAAATCGTACTTGAGTGTCGTCGCCCAAGGCCGGCGGCGCAATTCCTCCACGAAGCCTACCATCGGTATATGCGACTCTTCCTGCAGCTCTCCTAGAACACCGGCAATCGATCGATTCCGCATGTGACTCTTTCGCCTTTCTGGGAATGCTGAACTCTGAATTCACGCAAACACGAGTCCGTCGCCCCAAACCGCGCATGATCACCCGAACCCCAATGCGTCTAGTGCGGAACTGTTGAACCGGAAATGAGTTACGTTATGGCCAGCAATTGAGGAAGCAATTGAGCTGCTGAGCCCAAGTAGATCTCTTGGAACTTTGGGTTAGGGGGGGTCATCGGTTCGAGGTTCACGTATACCGTTCTTGCGCCTGCGTACTCCGCCGAGCGCACGAAATTCGAAGCC
>JBLNFC010000735.1:0-7522 GCA_050263355.1 Acidobacteriota bacterium | reverse complement strand
GTTGAACTTGCGGCTCCGGAGATTGGGCTCGATCGGCTGGTCATCGCCTATCGCTGAGTCATGGTCAGGATGTGTTTGCGAGGCAAGCAGACAGACAGCCATCCGAAGAAATCATAGTTGGAAGGCTTGCTGATTCCGTAAGAGCGAGGACGTCAACGCTCACCGCCAAAACCGTTGTTGAAGTTTATTATCGCAAGAGAGTGGGCATCTGCCCGCGAGGTCGACCATGAAGCTAATCCCCAGTCTGGCTTTTCTCTTTTTGGCCTTGCCTTCCTTTGTTCATGCCGCAAGTCAAACACAAACGGTTCAGACTTCGGCCGGGCCCGTACAGATAACCCCTCTGAATCATGCCAGCACCCTGATCGAGGCGGGAGGAAAGGTCATCTACCTTGATCCTGCGAAACCGGCGAACTTCAACGGTCAGCCGAAGGCGGACTTGATTCTGATCACCGACATTCACGGCGACCACATGGATCCGGATGCGGAAAGGGAAATCACGAAGCCAGGAACGGAGATCATGGCCCCACCCGCCGTGGTGCAGACCGTGACTACTGCCAAGCCCATCGCCAACGGAGAGACCAAGACTTGGAACAAGTGGGCTATTGAGGCCATCCCCGCCTACAATCTGAAACGCGGTCCCGAGCCCGGCAAGCTTTTCCACGATAAGGGACGCGGTAATGGGTACGTCCTTACCTACGGCGGCAAGCGCTTCTACTTTTCAGGTGATACCGAAGGCGTGCCCGAGATGCGCGCGCTCAAGAATATCGACGTGGCTTTTGTGTGTATGAATCTGCCTTATACCATGCCTCCGGACGAGGCGGCGGAAGCAGTGAAAGCTTTTCACCCGAAAGTGGTCATCCCTTATCACTATCGCGGCTCCGATCTTGCAGTTTTTCAAAAAGGACTGGAAGGAAGCGGCATTGAGGTCCGGCTGCTGGACTGGTATCCGAAGTAGGCGCGAAAATTTCGTAAACTCCCAAACACAGCCCGGCCACGAACCGCAGCTCCACCCCAACCCACGTAGGCCCAGACGCCCTCGTCTGGGCAGGCGAGCGAAGCTCGCCTAAATAGCAAACTACACTCACCCGACGCTACGTATGAGTCGCGCGCACTCGGCTTCCGCACACCTGTAGCTAATGCGAATGAGTTTTGTGTGGCTTGCGATCCAAGAGGGAAGGCCCGTGCCACACTCAATCGCGGATTCAGTGGAGGTCTCTACGCGAACCGCACCTTCACATCTGCCTTCTGCTCCAAATGAATGCTTTCTATGAAGCGCACCTTCCCCGTCATCTTGGTGAAAATGACCGACGAGGTTCGCGTCCCTTCTCCAAAGAAGCGCACGCCTTTCATCAGCGCGCCTTCTGTGACTCCGGTAGCGGCGAAGATGAGCTGTTTGCCCGGAGCCAAATCTTCGGCAGTGTAGATCTTGTTTTTGTCCTTGATCCCCATCCGGGCGATGCGCTCTTCCAGTTCGGGTTTGTTAATGACCAGGCGTCCGAGCATGTAACCGTTGAGGCAGCGAATAGCAGCCGCGGTAATCACGCCTTCGGGAGCGCCACCTGATCCCATGACCGCGTGCACACCGGTTCCAATCACCGCGGCCGCGATGCCGGCTGAGAGGTCGCCATCACCGATCAGGCGTATGCGGGCCCCGGCCGCGCGAATATCGTTGATCAGCTTTTCATGGCGGGGACGATCCAGCACAATAACTACGAGGTCGTCGACATCGCGATCTAGGCGCTTGGCGATGTTCTTCAAGTTGTCAGCTACCGGCGCATCAAGCTCGACCGCACCCTTGCACGACGGCCCCACCACGATCTTGTCCATGTAACAGTCGGGCGCGTTGAGCAGGCCGCCTCTTTCCGACGCCGCCAGCACAGTGATGGACCCGGGCGCCCCGGTGGCGCACAAGTTCGTGCCCTCCAGCGGATCGACCGCGATGTCGACTTCCGGTACGGCCATGCCATCGGGAAAGGATGCTCCAACTCTTTCGCCGATGTAGAGCATCGGCGCCTCATCGCGCTCGCCTTCTCCGATTACAATGGTGCCGCGCATCGGAATGTTGTCCATGGTCGTTCGCATGGCTTCCGTAGCCACGTGATCCGCGAGCTTGCGGTCGCCTTGACCCATGGTGTGAGCCGACGCTATAGCGGCCTTCTCGACAACACGCAGGAACTTCGGTGCCAGATCGCTCTCCAGATTGTCGCCGAAGCTCCTGACGCGCCCCTCGGGCTTGGTCTCTGTTGCCATGGCTTTCTCCTGGTGAAATAAGCGGGCTTGTGAATATAAACCGAAGCGGCAATCTTTGGAAAGCATCCGGTCACAGGTCTACGATCACAGCAAGGGCCGGCTGGGTCCCGCTATTTCGAGTCGTGATCCCTAAACGAAAAGACCTGCGTATCTATTCGCGGAAAAAACTTCTTAACGCCAGCTCAAACGGCGGCCTATTTTTTCGTGGCTTGTTCCACCTTCAGCCAACCTGCCGACGGAGCATTCCCCGACGCCTTCCAGTCGCGCAACTCGGCGAAGGCTTTCCCGATCTCGCCAGCATTGATATTGCAATGTCCGTCGTGTTTGACATATTGCTGCACGAACATATTTCCATTGCCGGCCTCGTGCGTCATCAACGCGTAGCGGTTCGGAAACCGGGGAGGAACTAGCGGATCATAAGTGGTGTGAACGGCGAGTATGGGGTGGGTCAGCTTGCCTGTGGGAGTGTAGAAGCGCTCCAGATAATCGAGCGCGCCAGGATCAGCCGCATAACGCGCCACGCCATCGTTGAGAGCATTATCGTCGTCGCTGCCGCTGTAAATGGTTCCGCGGTTATCGAACGGATTCCCGCCCGCGCGTTGTTGCAGGTCTTTCAAAATATAGGTGCCGAAGACCACATCGCTGGCCAGGTCTTCATTCTTGTGGACGCCTGCCATCCGCCGCAAAGGCGTCGCCACTACCGGCTTCCTCTTCAGCAACGCAACAATGTGCTTCTCCAGCGCATCATCCATTTTGAAATCGGCAGGAACTTTCACCGGCGACGGAAGCACGCGCGGAAAGTAGTAATCAAAAATCACGCGCAGATCGAACGCTTCCTCCATCAATGCGGTGCTTGGACCCAGCGCCCCGCACAGTGCCAGCCCCGCGTCATAGGATTGGGGGAACCTCTCGATCA
Source organism: Acidobacteriota bacterium (assembly GCA_050263355.1). Taxonomy (GTDB): domain Bacteria; phylum Acidobacteriota; class Terriglobia; order Terriglobales; family Acidobacteriaceae; genus Gp1-AA122. Next base: position 4,356 of record JBLNFC010000735.1, on the reverse strand, counting down.
TGATGGTCGTCAGCAGGCCGCCCATCGATGCGCCGGACACATAAACTTCCTGCGGCATTCCGAAGCGCTCGATGAAGTATTTGCGCAGGGACTCGATCTCCGGAATCGCCTGCTCAATCGCCCAGCCCGTCGTGGAATAACTGGACTGCGCCACCGCATAGCCGGCGCTGGTGAACACGGCAAGATCCGGATCCAGCGGCTTCCTGGCATCAAAGGTGACCGGGTCCGTGCTGTATCCGTGGCAGTAGATAACCAGTCCGTGATTCCAATTATCGGGAACATCCACCCGAAACTGGGCGCCGCTGAGATCGCCCACTTCGGTTCTGGCGTGAGCTAGTGGAATGCATGCGATGACTGCAATGAGGAAGAGCACTCTTCTCATGCCAACTCCGGAGCCTGGATTGTGCTGCGGCAAGGGTTAGTGTACGCGTGCCCGGCGGCAAACGTGTCGGCAAAGTTGCGGAATTTCACATCCTGGAAAAATTGCTAGAAGGCGTCAATCCCCGTAACCGACGATCCAATAATCAGCGTATGTATGTCATGCGTGCCTTCGTAGGTCTTCACCGATTCCAGATTCATCATGTGACGCATGATCGGGTAGTCGTCGGCGATGCCATTGGCGCCCAGGATGTCGCGCGCCAGCCGTGCACACTCCAGTGCCATCCACACATTATTCTTTTTCGCCATCGAGATGTGCTGGTGCTCCACCTTGTCCGCGTCTTTCAGACGTCCCACCTGCAACACCAGCAACTGCCCCTTGGTAATTTCGCTGATCATCCAGGCAAGTTTTTCCTGCACCAGTTGATGCGACGCGATGGGCTGATCGCGAAATTGTTTTCGCAGAAGTGAATATTGCAGAGCGCAATCGTAGCAGGACATCGCCGCTCCCACGCCGCCCCACGCGATCCCATAGCGCGCCTGGTTCAGGCACATCAGCGGCGACTTCAAGCTACCGCTTCCAGGCAGCAGATTTTTCTCAGGAACGCGCACGTCCTGCAACGACAAGCCGGATGTCACCGACGCGCGCAACGACCACTTGCCGTGGACATCATCGGCCCTGAAGCCGGGACGATCCGTCTCCACCAGGAATCCGCGGACGCGGTCATCTTCGTTCTCCACCTTGGCCCACACCACCGCAACGTCGGCGATGGTGCCGGAGGTGATCCACATCTTCTCGCCATTCAGGACATATTCGTTGCCCACCTTGCGCGCGCGGGTGAGCATCCCCCCGGGATTCGATCCGAAGCCGGGCTCGGTCAGCCCGAAGCATCCCAGCTTCTCGCCTTTCTGCATGGCAGGCAGCCACTGCTGCTTTTGCTCTTCGCTGCCAAACGCGTAGATCGGATACATCACCAGCGCCGATTGCACGCTGACGAACGATCGCACCCCGCTATCGCCGCGCTCCAGCTCCTGCATCACCAGGCCGTATTCCACGTTCGACATGCCGGCGCAGCCATAACCTTTCAAGCTCGCGCCGAAGAAGCCAAGATCGGCCATCGGTTTGACCAGTTCTTTCGGAAAGCGTCCGGCGCGGTTGCACTCTTCGATAATCGGGACGAGGTTGTCTTCAATGAACTGTCGCGAAGTGTCGCGAACCATGCGCTCTTCGTCGGAGAGCAGGGCATCGAACTGGATGAAATCTACGCCTCGGAATTTGATGGCAGGCATGAAAGCGTCTCTTTCTCGCGGCACACAGGCGCACGCCAATGAGGTCGGAGGGACTAAAGAAGGTAACAAAGCGAGCCAGGAGCGTCAAACAGGGGTAGTCGCCGGTCCTCGCCTCCAGAATACCTTCCTAAAGATTCCGGACGGATGTGGCGCGAGCACGCGCGGGTGCGGGAAGAGTACCTTAACGCTTCCGGTTCTTCTCTTCGATTACCCAGACGTCCCGGAGGGCCGTTTCGAGTTCTTCGATCTCGTCGTCGTGGATACGGCTGAAACTTGCGAGCTGAATCTGACGCTCCTGGATGGCGCGGCGTGCGCGAGCGCAGATGTCGGGTATCCGGGCAGGATCCTTCTCCTGCCGTGCCAGCGCGTAAAGTTCGCGCCAATTTGGGTGGCTCGTATCGCTCAAGGTGGAGCGCCCTCAAGCGGACAATTTTCAAAACTCGGACCGTCTGGTAATCGCGATGCGGACAGCTCGTGCCAACCGTGCCGAGTTAAGGTGTCGCGAATACTATCACACGCCGAAATGCCGGCACAGTGACAATACTTTTTTCCTGCTACGGTAAGCACTCGCTCATTTCGTAATCAAATTCCTTGACTCTACTGATAGCTATAACGCAATACTAATGTATATCTCACATACGAGTTCATGCACATCATCCTAAGTCTTTGTGGCTCAAGATTTTGCCTATAACTCCTTATAAATCTAGGATTTTGGTGCTGTCGCCGCTGCAACTCCATTGTTTTCATAGACCCGGGGGGGAGGGGGTACCCCTCATGACAGCATTCACGAACCCGTTCACGATCACCGCAAAAGCGTCAGACAAGGCGGGCTGGGACGACAGTGGCGCGGACGCTCATGTAAAATCGCTGAGGCGAGTACGGCCATGACGTTCCTTCCGGGACGTTGGCGCGCGCAGCGTCGGCTTTCATCCCACCGAGAGCAGTGGGCAGCCTTGTAGGTTACTCCCAAATTTCTGATCAGCGCCCAAGCCTGTGCTTGCGGCAGAACTCTCTAAGGAGACGAGATGGCGAAGATTGCAAAGACAGCAGACCGCAAAAAGGTAATGGATACCTCGAAGAGCACGGATTGTCCCAAGTGCGGCAAGCCCACGCGGATCGTCAAGCGAGTGAAAGACCGCGAGCGGAACGTGCCGGGGGGAGTCTTTATTTCCTGCTCAGGCTGCGATTTCTACGAGAAGCTGTAAGAGTTTTAGCCCTGGATTTGTCCCAGGAGGGCGCGGGCTTCGGCGGCGGGATCGGCGGCCTCGGTGATCGGACGTCCTACGACGATGTGGGTTGCACCGGAGGCGATGGCTTCTTGCGGAGTCACGACTCGTGCCTGATCTCCGTGTCCAGTGCCGGGCGGGCGCACTCCCGGAGTGACGATTACGAACTCGTGCCCGAGTTCATTGCGCAGGGCGGAAGCTTCGTGAGCGGAAGCCACAATGCCCTGGCAGCCACTTGCGATGGCCATTGCGGCCAGTCGCAGCACCTGGTCCTCAACTCTTCCGCGCACTCCCATTTTTTCAAGATCGTAGTCGGTGAGGCTGGTGAGCACTGTCACGCCCAGCACCTTGATGGCAGGATTGATGTCGCGGGCAGCGTCGACTGCGGCGCGCAGCATCTTTCCACCGCCGCTGGCGTGGACGGTCAACATGCTGACGCCGAGTTTCGCGGCTTCGCGGACGGCGGCGCCGACAGTGTTGGGAATGTCGTGGTATTTCAGGTCGAGAAATACTCTTCGGTTGGCGGCGATCAGGTCACGTACGGCCTGGGGACCTTCGGCGGTGAAAAGCTGATTGCCTACTTTGAAGGTGTGAACCGATTCGCCCAGGGTGGAGACAATGCGATGGGCTTCAGCCGACGACGACAGATCGAGCGCGACGATGAGTCGTTCGCGAGCGTCTCGCATGGGTATGGCGGGCGCGAATTCGAGCGTAGTCGGCCCTGGCCTCAAAACTTTGCTCCTGGGAGAGTTCCCTCCAGATATAGCACCATGTAAAGAAAGCGACAACTAAACTTTTGGGCTATAAACCGGAGGGAACTCCGAAGGAGATTACGGCAGTGAGGTGGTGTACGCGGACATGGCTACGATCTGGGTTGGCACCAGATCCAGGCGGACGCGTTGAACGCCGCGGCCTCTCATCTCGATGACCTTGGCAGCGTTATAAGAAAGGTCGATGATTCGGCCGTCTACGACGGGGCCGCGATCATTCACCCTCACCACGACGGAGCGGCCATTACGCAGGTTGGTAACCTTAACAAAGGTTCCCAAAGGCAGCGATGGGTGCGCAGCCGTGAGGTCGTTCATGTCGTAAGGCTCACCGCTGGCGGTAGGCTTACCGTCGAAGTACTTGCCGTACCAGGAAGCAACTCCGACCTGATAAGGCCTGGTGTGGTGTTTTTTATTGGGTTGAACTACTACCCAGGCGCCATTGGGAGCGCGCGCGGATTTTTGGGCACTGCCGGCTTCTGAGTTGTTTGGTCCCCCAGCGGCTCCGGCCCCCAGGCTGGCGACGGATAAGAGCACCGCCAGTCCGTAAGCTAAGCGTCGTCGCATTCAGTCACCTCGCATCTCTAAAGTCGTCCTCCCCTACCCGCGGAACCGGAATTGTCAGATGCTAGCTAGGTACCAAAGGTGTGTCAATCGAAAAGGAAAGTAGCTAATTTACTAAAATCTAATTAACG
>JBLNFC010000734.1:0-7400 GCA_050263355.1 Acidobacteriota bacterium | reverse complement strand
GCGCCTTCGAACGGATGTTCATCCCTGGCGAAGACGGTGGCACACTTTTTTCCCTCAATGGTCACCGGCACAATCTCGTCATCAAAGCGTCCCGACGCAATCGCTGCCGCCGCCCGGGTCTGCGAGCACAGCGCAAACTGGTCCTGCTCCTCCCGAGAAATTTTGTACTCTTCCGCCAGCACCTCAGCGGTTTCACCCATCACCATTTTCGCCAAGGGACAGAAGAACCCGTCGCGGTACATGCCATCCACGACCTCCTGTTTTCCCATCCGGTAACCCCAGCGCGCGCCCTCCAGATAATAAGGAAGCCGCGACATTGATTCGGTGCCGCCCGCCAGCACGCATTCCAGGTTGCCAACGGCAATCTCCTGGTAGCCGAGGGCGATTGACTTGACTCCCGAGGCGCACGCCTTGTTGACGGTGTAGGCAGGCACTTCCTGGGGGACTCCGCTGCGAATAGAAATTTGGCGTGCGGGATTCGGGCCTCCCCCGGCTTGTCGCGCGTTGCCGAAGATCGTCTCTTCCACCTGCTCCGGTTGCACTCCAGCCCGCTGCAGAGCGCCTTCTGCCGCCACCACTCCCATATCAGCGGCGGTCATGGAGACGAGCGAACCCCCGAACTTGCCGATGGGCGTACGCACCGCCGAAAGAATAAACACGTCGTGCACAGGGCCTCCGTGCGTGTAAGACCAACCTTCTAGTTTAAAGGAGAGGCCTCGCCGCTGTCTTTTTGAACGTTGTCTTTTTGAACCTTGTCTTTTTGACGAATGATGTGCGTAGCCCGACATCGCTTCTGGATCGAGTCTCGTTTTTCGCCGGATGGCTCAGCGTCGCTCGAACCCTCCAACAGAGATGGCATTGCAAAATCAGTCACGCTTGACAGAGAGTGCGTTCCGGTGTTGAATACCCGCTCAATCCGCATCCTGGGGCGAGAAGGCGCGGGAGAAAGGCGCCTGGCTCCGGCCGAAAATCTGACCAATCCAGAGGGGCACGATGATTCCACAATACATGGCTCTTGCGCTGCAACCTACCATGCGCGGTTGCAGGAAGCGCTCGGAAGTTGGCGTGAACGTTCGACACATCTCCGAACTGATCGATGCTGCGGTTTGGCTCAGTTCCATCGATCTGCCCGTGCGTTTAATCTGTGTCCCTGAGGGCTGTTTGCAGGGTTTCACGGACGAGGTATTTGACTGGGACCACGAGAAGTATGTGGAGGAGATGGCGCTCGATATCCCGGGAGAGGAAACGGAGGCGCTAGGGCGCAAGGCCAAGCAGCACGATACCTATATCATCGCGCAAGCAAAGATCAAGCATCCCGAGTTCCCCAAGAAATTCTTCAATGGAGCCTTCATCATTGATCCGAATGGTGAAGTGATTCACAAGCATTACAAGCTGCAGGTGTTTGCCCGCGAGCACTCCACCGTGCCCCACGACGTTTGGGACAAGTGGGTAGAACTTTACGGACAAGGTCTGGACGCATTTTTCCCCGTGGCCGACACCGATATTGGACGTATCGGCTGTGTCATCTGCATGGAAGGATCATTCCCCGAAACGGCTCGTGGACTCGCGATGAACGGCGCGGAAGTGCTCTATCGTCCTGCTTATCCAGAGCCCTACGTGTCGAATGGTCTCTGGGAAATTCAAAACCGCGCTCGCGCCCTGGACAACACCTGCTACGTGGTTGCACCGAATCCCGCTAATTACTTTCTTACCCAGGAATCAACTGACGCTCTGGATACCTTCGGCGGAAAGTCCATGATCGTGGATTACCAGGGCAAGATTCTTTCCGAACACGGGTATGGAGCGGGGCCTTCCTATGCCGGCGCCATAATCGACATTGAAGCGTTGCGCCAGTATCGCACTCGCTCCTTGTGGGGGAATTGGCTGCGGGATTTGCGCACAGAACAATTCCGTTGCATCTATGAACAGGAACTCTATCCCAAAAACCTCGGTCTTGAGCAGCATCCCGGGCGTCACGCGGACCACGATGAGATCCGCCGGCGGGTTCTGGAGATGATGCTGGCGAAGGGGATCTATCGTAAGCCCACAGAGCGTAGCGCACAAAGACAACCCGACGAGGTAGCGGCCGATTAAAGGGCGCCGCTGAAAATACCCGCGCGGCTGCTGTCGGCGATCAAAGGTGACTTGATCGCCTAGCCCACCGACTGCTCCAGGACTACCTCGTCCTCAAGTGCTTGTTCTATCTCTTCTTTAGCCGCCTCCTCCAGCATGAAGCCCAGCACCTCCTGCGGCACGGGCGCATTCCACACTGGAGCAAACGACTGGCGATGCAAGGGCGATGGGCCAAATTCCCGCAGAGCCGCAATGTGTCGCGGAGTGCTGTAACCTTTGTTGGACGCGAGGTGGTAGTTAGGAAACACGGGATCCCACTCCGTGACCATCTTGTCGCGCTCTACCTTCGCCAGGATTGACGCGGCTGCTATCGAGGCTGAGAGTGCGTCGCCATGAATGATGGGCTGCTGGGCCACGTTGCAATCAATGCGTAAAGCGTCCATGAGAAGGAAATCGGGAGCACATTGCAATCCCAGCACCGCCTCCTTCATAGCCAGCCGTGAAGCATGATAGATGTTGATCTGATCGATCTTTGCCGCGTCGACGGCGGCAACGGAGTAGGCGACCGCATGTTCGCGGATGCGCTTGGCCAGCACCTCACGCCGCTCTGCTTTCAGCAGTTTCGAGTCGCGGAGTCCGCGAATCCGATAGGCGGGATCCAGAATGACAGCGGCGGCCACTACCGCGCCGAAGAGTGAACCGCGTCCAACTTCGTCCACGCCCGCGACCAGACGCGCTCCCGTCGCCCACGCTTTCTTCTCGAACTTTAACGTGCAGCGTAGCCGTTTCAGCAGGCGCAATTTGGCTGCGGAAGGCGAAATGGTTTTCTCAGAGGCGAATTTTGCTTTGCGTGGCAAGGAACCGGAAAGATGAACTCATCTTCGCCGACCAGCCTCGCGAACGCAAGTAGTGGTGCGGTGGAAAACCAGTGCGAATTGGTTGCTCATTAGACTCGCCAAACTAAGGTAACCATGGCTAAACCACCGTTGTTTGCCCTCTCACCAACGGTAACCATCGTGAAGGTACCCTCGGGATATTGAACCTTGGGCCGCTGCTTGCTAGCTTCTGATCAAGGTTGTTCAGGTTATCTTTGTGAGCGAGTTCCCATTCAGCGTTCTGGTGCTTGATCGACTCGATAAGCGAGTCCATGTCGCATTGCCTATTCGTGTGACCTATTGGGATGAGCAGGCTCGTCCACACCTGGAGATGGCCTGCACCTACGACATCTCACCTCATGGCGCCCGGGTTGTAGGTCTGCGTGGCGCGAAGAAGGAAGGCGACATCGTCACCGTGGAACGTGGCCGCAGCAAAGCCTTCTGCCGAGTGGTGTGGATTGGTCCTGACGATTCCGACCTGCGTGGGCAAGTCGGGCTGCAATGCATCGAGTCCGAAAAAAACATCTGGGAAGTAGAGTTGCGGCAGATGGAAGAAGTCTATGAGCCGATCCTGCGCAACAATGTCTTTCTAAGTTCCCTTCCGGTTGGCGCGGGCGGAATTGGAAGTCGCCGCCGTACGCCGCGTTTTTCAATCGAGGGGCTGGCGCAGATCTTGACCGTCAACGGAGCCAGCACTAGTCCCGTCGAGGGCCCTCTCCGTAATCTCGGCGAAATGGGATGCCTGGTCACCACACGCTCGGCACTGATGCCAGGAACAAAGCTGAAACTCGTGCTTAATCTTGGAAACTACAATCTTGCCCTGCGCGGCAACGTGCGGCACGGGAACGGCGAAGCGGGCACAGGCATCGAGTTCCAGGAGATTCGTAAGGGCGACCGTTCTATTCTCCAGCACATCCTCCGCCGCCTGGCTGAACAGCAACCCCAAGAGGAACCGCCTAAGGCGCTCGCCGCTAAGGCTTCTCTCTAACTCTCGCCTCGATCCCGCAGACACCAACGTTAGCGCCTACGTCGCAAGCCAGAATTTGCGCCGGCCCGTCGACGCGTCCTTGGCACTGAACCTCCCTTTCCGGTATAGTTACGAACGCTTACTTTTTCTTTCGAAATAGTGTGTTTTCCCATGGCAGGGCAGACGACTGGCCCCGGTGATTTTTTAGTTATCCGAGTGGTTGTTAGTCGCGCTCGCGGGCCCGATTATCTGTGATTCCGAGCCGCTGGGCTTGCGCAGCGGGGCTTCTCCTGATCGAAGGGAAGGAACGCACGAGCAACCGGCTTTTAGTTTGAACGTGGAAGAGCGCCCCTTTAGGGCCGCGTACTCGGTCGTATTACAGGATGGGCTTCAGCCCCCGTAGGAGCACCATGAATTACAAATCTTGCATCGTCCTTCTAAGTCTGATTCTGATCACCGTGGCCTGCTCGCACAAGTCTGCTCCCGCGCCGCAAGCGGCGCCTTCTCATCCGTCCGACATAAAAGTTAATGTAAGCGACGGCGGGCCGGTGACAATTCAAACCAGCACGGCCGAGTTTCAGGTTCTGCCGTCGGGGTATGTGCAAGGCTTTCTCGTAAAAGACGGCAAGAAACTGACGCTGGACGCACCGGCTGTCGGAGTCCCCGGCGGCAGCGACTATCTCTCCTCGGGAGGCAAGGAACTCCACTTCACCTTGGATTTCTCCCAGGCCAAAGTCCTCGAATCCCAGGCAAAGATGGGACGGGGAAAGCGCATCGAGATCCCTGCGCGTCCACTCGCGCCCGGCCAGCCGGGTTTACAACGCACGCTGGCCGTCGAAGCCTATGACGACCTGCCCAACATGGTTCTCAGCACGCTCGAGTACCGCAACACTGGGAACTCCGATTTCAAGATCGACGACGTGGTCACGCAATCGCACCGATTCGATGCCACGCTCGCCGATCCGAAAGCGCCACCGTATGACATGTGGTCGTTCCACGGATCCAGCCGCGAGTGGGGAGAAGACGACGTCACTCGCATCACCAAAAACTTCACCCGCGCTAATGTCATGGGCGAAATGATCAAAGGCGGTTACGGCGGCGGCATTCCTGTGGTTGCGTTCTGGACAGGCTCCGTGGGCGAAGCCATTGGCCATGTCGAAACGTTGCCCCTCTCGCTCTCGCTGCCAGTCAAAGTCGAGAAAGATGGCCGCGTCGCAGCTTCCATGACCATCCCGGCTAACACCACTCTCAAGCCCGGCGAAACTTACTCCACCCCTCGTAGTTTTCTTACCGTCTATTCCGGTGACTTCTACCAGCCTCTTCGCTTATGGGCCAGCGCCCTGTCCAAAGAAGGTTGGCAGATTCCCAAGCCTTCCGATGAAGCCTACAACGTGAGCTGGTGCGGATGGGGTTACGAGTTCAACGTCACTCCCGCGCAGATGCTCGGCACCATACCGAAACTGAAAGAGTTCAATATCAAGTGGGCTACGCTTGACGATCGCTGGTTCGACACCTACGGCGACTGGAATCCCCGGCCCGATACCTTCCCCGACGACTCTATAAAGAAGATGAATGATGAGTTTCACAAGAACGGGGAACTAGTCCAGATCTGGTGGCTGCCCCTCGGCGTGGAAGACGGTCAGGGCAAATGGGAATCGCACAAGTACATCGTCTCCAAGGTCGTGAAGGAACATCCCGAGTGGCTCATCCTCGATAAAAACGGCAAGCACGCGCGCATGACTCGCGACCTCGCCGCGCTCGATCCTTCGTTGCCTGAGGTGCAGGCTTACTTCAAACAGCTGACCGAAAAGTTCATTCGCGACTGGGGATTCGATGGCAGCAAACTCGACAACATCTACTCCGTCCCCGCGTGCTACAACCCTGCGCACCATCACAAGTCGCCCCAGGAGTCCGTTAACGCGATGGCGGATGTGTACAAAATCATCTTTCAAACCACCCGCGCCATCAAGCCCAACAGTGTGACTCAGTCCTGTCCCTGCGGCACTCCGCCCTCGCTGGCCTGGCTTCCTTTTATGGACCAGGCGGTCACGGCGGATCCAGTGGGCGCAGTGCAGGTCCGCCGCCGTATCAAGATGTATAAAGCCCTGCTCGGCCCCGAGTCCGCTGTTTATGGCGACCACGTTGAACTTTCCGAAATGTCCCGTGTAGGCAATCACTGGAGCGAGCATGGCGCAGACTTCGCGTCCACCATCGGAACCGGTGGAGTGGTCGGCACAAAATTTGTGTGGCCCAGCCCTGGTCCGAAATTCCAGCCCGTCGCTCTCACCGCCGAGAAGGAAGAGCGCTGGAAGAAGTGGATCGACATCTACAACAACCGCATGCTCTCCAAGGGCAAGTTCCTCGACTTGTATGTCTACGGTTACGACGTTCCCGAAGGCTACGCTATCGAGAAAGATAGCAAGATGTATTACGCCTTCTTTACCTCCGACCCGGCGAAGTCATGGCAAGGCGATCTCGAACTTCGTGGCCTCGATCCCGGTTCCTATCACGTTGTTGATTATCCCGACGGTAAAGATCTGGGAACGGTGCAGGCCGGCGCAGACAAAATCGCGAAGCTGAAAGCCGACTTCAAGAACCACCTGCTGCTAGAGGTCAGCCATTAAAGTTGCCATGCCCGGTGAGCCTTTGCGGACTTGCCATCCTGAGCAAGCTCGCTTTTGCGAGCAATTGGTCATTTTGAGCAAGCTCGCTTGCGAGCAGTTGGTCATCCTGAGCGAGCCGCTTTGCGAGCAGTTTGTCATCCTGAGCGAAGCGAAGGACCGATGCACCTCTGGTGCGACACGCTGAGGAGGCTGGGCGGGGACGGGTCTCCAACCCCTCCCGTGAACACGTAGGGACGGGGCGCCCTCGCCCGTCCAGCCGAGCGCCAGCTCGGCAATTTCAATCCTACTCGTCCGCAATGTTGAAGAACTCCAGGCCTGGGTGGGGACGGGTCTCCAACCTCTCCCGTGAACACGTAGGGACGGGCGCCCTCGCCCGTCCAGCCGAGCGCAGCTCGGCAATTCAATCCTACTCATCCGCAATGTTGAAGAACTTGAGGCACCACTTCAGCCATACCCTAAACCTCACGAGGAACTTGGGCTCTACCCAATGTCGTCCCGCAAGGGAATTGGCTTGCCACGAAGGGCGCCCCTTTAGCCTCGCCATGAAGATCTCTCCCGTCTTCTGTGGAAGAGCGGCGCTTTAGCGCCGCGTCACGAATGACAACATGGTGGGCTTTAGCCCCTGTATCCGATCGTCATTCCGAACCGCTTTAGCGGTGAGGAATCTGGTTTTAGAACGCCCCAACCCTGGACCCCACTTCACGCGCTGGCCTTTTCCAGGTCTTTGGCGACGCTGTCGAGCACGCCGTTAATGAACTGCACCGACTCCGGTGTAGAAAACTTCCGCGCAATCTCCAGCGCCTCGTTGATCACCACAGGCTTGGGTGTGGTGGGATATCCGATAAACTCGGCGACACTGCC
>JBLNFC010000733.1:0-2532 GCA_050263355.1 Acidobacteriota bacterium | reverse complement strand
AGTTCATGGTTCTGGGTCCGCCACCGAGGGCGCTGCCTCGAGAATCATGTGGTCGGAGGTGTGCTGGCGGCGTGCGGTGCCGTAAGCAACGCTCATCGCCACAAGCAAGATCAAGAAAATTGGCACTGAATACTGCAGCCCGTCCACATAGAATGTGCTCCCTGCCAGCGCGAGAAGAGCCCCAATTGCGAGAACGCTCGACACGGGAAAAAACTTCACGCGCAGCGGGAGTTCGTTAACTTTGCTGCCTAGGAAACGGCGGAATCGCAGGTGAGCAAGCAGAATGACAATCCAGACAAGGTACATTCCCGCCACCGCCGAGCCGTACATCAGCAGGAACGCACGTTTCGGTACGTAGATGGCCAGCATAATCGCGACCACCATGCCCATGCTCGAGGCTATCAGCGCGTAATGCGGAACTCCATTCCGGCTTAAGCGTCCCAGTTGTGTCGGCGCATAGTGTCCACGCGCCAAAGAGAACAACATTCGGGTGGAAAGATAAAGATTTGTGTTGGCAGTGCACGCGACCAGGCGTGTTCTTGAAGAGGGGAGCGGTTTCAGATTTTCAAGATCCAGCGCGCCATCCTCTCGCGCGTGCCACCAACGGATCACGGCTCCATCGCGTTCCAAGGCGAGCCACGTGGCGATATTGGCCTCATGATCGAGATCCGTAACAATGATTTCCCGTCGATCGCCCAAACTCTGTCCGATTGCGAGGCTGATGATACGAATGAAGGACGTGGCATTCATCCCGAAGGCCACCTCATTCGCATCCTCGGCATTGACGAAAGTGGCCACAGTCTTGCCCGCCGTCGCAATCGTGGAATCGACTTCCTGGCTCTCGCGATACGGACCCCCGCGCTGGACATTTCGCGTCAGAAGATGCTGGTTCACTGCGTCAAAGACTCTTTGAGGGATCTGTGCTCCGGCAGCATTGTCAAAAAAGATCGAACTGCCGTTACGATTAATAGCAGGGAACTGCTTGCGGACCACGTCGATCGGGAAGGCACGTTGGCTCATTATGGGGCTAGTTTGCTTGCAGTACGGAGGTTTCGGCAAAGAGCTCCAGGTTTTGCTGAAGTATCCCCAGAACCGCATCAACATCAGCAACCGTATTGTAGACGTGGAAAGGAGATGCGAACACCGTCGTGACGGCTGGAGCATACGACATCGTTTTCGGCCTGTCAGACGCGTGGCGCGTGGCATTCCCAAACTCAGTAAATCCTGGTAGCGTGGCACTGCTGGCGCGAAATCAGCTGCTGCTGAAGGCCGTGCAAGCGGTGCGATCTCAAATGGAACGCATCATGTATGCCGCGATAGACATTGGCTATTACGGCGAGCTCCCGGTCGATGAGCATTGTCACATCGTGGAAGCGATCGTAAAGCGCGAACCGGCGCGTGCGCGACAATTGATGTACGACCACATTTTCGGATCAAGAGCTAAGGTTATAGAGATTGCCGGCGGAGGCGCTCACGGCCAATGGGAAACAAGTTAATTATCGATGGGCACTATCGTTCGGCACCTGCTTTGATATCGCGAACCCCCCTGGGGCGCCGTGTGCATTCCGGAATTGATGCTTCAATTCGTCGACCCCTGCCTGGGCATGGGCATTGCTCGCCAAGTCCGCCCGATCTTGTCGCTTTTTAGTGGAATCCACCGTCAACCTTCGATCGCGCTTTTCCACCAAGCTGGGGACGGCTTCCTCGTCGTGGTTGAAGGACCAGGCAAGGTGAGGAGTGCCGAGCGGAATTCTATCGACGGGCTTGCCTTGCGAGTCGGTCATCCACACATGCCAAGTCTTGCCGTAGCTATTAACCTTTTGTGCCATGAGTGCATGCTCGGCAGCATCTGGGAGATTGGGTGCGATAAGTTGGCCCGACAGAATTTCATAATTATGAGGATGCCAGTACTGCCTTTCTCTTGATGGCAAGGTCTTGTACAGCTTTTCAGAAATTATGTATTCGATTCCATTCAGCTGAGCGTCTTTGGTGTTGCCATCGAACAACACACATTGCGCGAAATCTTCGTTCATTTGATGGCAGTAGTGATGGGCTTCCATCTGAACAGAAGGATCATCTTTCATGGGGTGGAATCCCACGAGATAAATATCGATCTGCCCCAGAGGCGTCGTTGGCTGGAGCAGCTTCGCTCCTTCCTCCAAAGTTTTCGTTTTCGTCGTTTTCTGGTCGCCTTCGACCGGCTGTTTTGGCGATGTGTTTGTGCTATTGCATCCGCCTAAGGTGAGCGTCATCAGTACGTATACGAGAGAGAAAAAATGCGGAGCCCTGAATTTCATGACTTACCATCCGACCGCTACGATGTGGGCCCCTGTAAGTCAGGTTGGCCTGCACGCAAGCAGGCGGGCCTTGCACGTTTTGCGGGACGAAGGAGAAGAAAGCTTTTCGATCGCTGATCTTTGCGCTGCGATCAGGAGGCTGCATTAGCCCATCCCGCAGCAATCAATGTAATCTGATACCTGGCAGTGCCTCGAAATTAGAAGTGGGACGGGAATGAGTTCTTAATGATGATCG
>JBLNFC010000732.1:0-3288 GCA_050263355.1 Acidobacteriota bacterium | reverse complement strand
GCAAATCGTCGCGAGCAATTCAGCCTGGTCGGTAGAGACTCCACCGGGCCACTCCTCACCTGTTGTCTGGGAAGACCACATCTACTTGTCCGCCTGTGTGGACGGCACGCTTGAATGCCGGGCGTACGATAAGGCCAAGGGGGCTCTGCTATGGAGCAGGCCAGTGAAGACGGAGAGCCTGGAGAAAACCCACGCGTTCAGCAATCCAGTAGCGCCGAGCGCCGCTGCTAACGCGGAATGTGTCATATTCCGCTTCGGCTCGTTTGGTTTGCTGGCTTTCAGCCACGAGGGAAAACCGTTGTGGGAAACGAAACTGCCGCCACAGGTTTCCAGGGGCGGATATGGCAGTGCCAGTTCGCCTGTGATCTGCGGGGATATCGTCGTTCAAACGCTCGACAGCGATGAAGGCGGTTCCCGGATCGTTGCGTTTAAAACCGCAACAGGCACGAAGGCCTGGGAAACTGAGCGGCCGCTGTTTACCGCCGGTTGGTCGAGTCCGGCAATTTGCAGGAAAGATGGCAAATGCGAGATCGTCGTGCTTGGCTCGAAGAAGCTTGTGTCTTACGCGCCGGAAGACGGACGAGTTCTGTGGACGGTGCCGGGCTTTCCGCTTGAGACATCGTGCAGCCCTGCCTTCGATGGCGAGCGGGTGTACTGTTGCTCCGCGGCATTGGGGGGACGATCGAGCGCGAAATTTGATTGGTCCGGATTTGAGCAACTCAAGCAATTCGATTCCAACAAGGACGGCAAAATTCAGCCCGAAGAGGTTCCGCAGGATTTCAAATTGGTGATCCGGCCGGAGTTGCCGGAAGGCCATCCCGGGCGCCAGTTGCCTTTCGACATCCGTGGAATGATCAGAGGAATGGATGCTGACAAGGATGGCGGGCTTACCGAAGAGGAATGGAACAAAGCCATGGCCGAGTTCGAGAAGATGGACACGCCTGTGGCGATGGCTCTGAAGATCGGCGATGCCGGATCCGTGAGCGACCGTATAGTGTGGCAGCAGGCGCGAGGTGTTCCGGAGGTGCCGTCCGTGCTCGCATACATGGGGAAGCTATTCCTGATCCGGGACGGCGGAATTTTGCGCTGCCTCGATTCGCAAACGGGGGAGGTTTTATTTGACGAGCGCATCGGAGCCGCGGGCGGATACTCAGCGTCGCCGGTGGGAGCGGACGGGCGTGTCTACCTCGCTTCCCAGGCTGGCGTAGTCACAATCATCGACGCCCGCAGCAACAGCCTGAAAGTGCTCGGGCAAGCTAACCTGTCCGAGAAGGTCTGTGCGACACCTGCGCTCGTTGGCAACGCGATCTATGTGAGGACCGACAAGCACCTGGTCGCGTTTAGATGACTGACTGGCGGCGACTTGCAGAGCATTGAGTTTCATAGGAGTCGTTCCTTTTGACCCGCCTCCGAGGTCGTCGGAAGTTCATCTTCGAGCGCGAAGATCACTGCTTTGATGCGATGACAACCTGGAACTTCCTTTGCCAACTGCGCCAGTGTAGCCGTCGATCCGGGCGCCGAGTGGTCGTGATTACCGACAACGCCAAGTATCACCATGCCAAGCTTCACGCCGATTGGCGGGCGGAGCAGCAACCCGATTTCGTATTGAGTTACTTGCGGACGATGGACGCCGGCCTGACTTCAGATCTTTACAAGCCCACTGCTCTGCGCCCGTTCGTCTCCTTCCGCGTCAAAGTGAAAATTGGCGGAACAGTTTATCTTCCGATGGAAATGAATGCGAACTACGCGGCCTTAGGCAGACCCGCTCAAAGCACGCGGATCGATCTGACGCTCGGCGAAGACTCCAACGGTGATGGCCTGCCCGATGCCTGGCAGTATGCGGTTATTGCGGCCCTTGGCGGCGGTTTGACACTGGCCGACATCACGCCCAATGGAGATGCCGATCACGATGGCATCAGCAACATGGATGAATACCTGGCCGGCACATACGCCTTTGATCCCAGCGATGGATTCCGGTTAGACGTCGTGGGCTTCGCCGGGACGAATGCAGTCGTCGAATTCCTGGCCATTCGCGGGCACAGCTACTCACTCCAGGCCTCGGCAGACCTGCAAACCTGGACCCCTGTCCAATTTTGCATTCCCGCAGAGGGCATTAGCGCGATCAGCCGCGATTATTACCAGGCCATCGATGTCCGCTACCTGCGTGTCGAGGCACTACCTCTCGGCGCAAAGCCCTCGGAACGGCTGTTTTTCAGAGCGCAAGTGCATTAGGGAGCCAAACTGCTCGTCCGGCTGTCAGCCGTCTTCTTGCATCAGGTAATCATGAACTGCATGCGCTTCCACGGACTTATGCCTCGAAAGGCCACGGCAAATCCAAATTCGGCACTAAAGAGCAGGAATTAGATCAACTGCGCACCCGGCACCGAACGACAAAGGCTCCAGGGCCCATTGCTACTCATAATAGGGGTTAGGCGCCCAATGGGTGCGCATGGGCGAAGACCCTATATTTTTGTCAATGAATACTGAGCAAGTCTCTAACAAGGCAGAGCAGGAATGGGTTGAAAAAGCAAAAGGCACTGCGCGGGACGCCGGCGCAGCAGCCGATCTTTATTTGCATGAGTACGCATGGACAAGCGTAGCTATTATTGCGGTTGTCGCCTGGACCCTCGGCTATTTGATGGGCGCACGCAGCCGCTGACAAAGAGCGGTTGCATGAGGAGCAGCTCCAAGGATATTAAATTTCAGGTGGCTTGGAGTGCGGGTTTCTTACGTCGCTCGGCGAGTTCGTCGGCCATCTGAATGGTCATACGCTTGCCCAGTGGATAGCTTATCAGCAAGAAGGTGCAAATTGCGAAGAGGACGCTTACCGCTACGCTGCTGGTGAAACGATACCCCGCGACGGCGTTTGGCGCGGACGGCAGTTTCGTCTCGTATTGAAAGAATGCCGCCATGAGCCAAAGGAACGATGCGGAACCGAGCGCCAGGCCCGACTTTAGCGCGAACCCGATTGTGGCAAAAACCATCCCGGTGAAACGCCGGCCAAGCTTCCACTCCGAATAATCCGCCACGTCCGCGAAAATTGCCCACGTCAGGGGAATTGTCGGTGCATAAACAATGGAAACAAACGCCGTGATCCCCAACATGCCCCAAACATTCGTTGGCGACAGAAAATAGAACGCCAACGTGCCAATCGAGGCCAGGGCAAAGCCAGCGGCGGACACGGCCTTTTTGCCGAACTTACGTGCGAGCGGCGGTGATAGCAGAATGACCAGAATTGTCAGGCCAAAGCCGAGCATGTTGACGATGCTGTTGAAGACGTCAGCGACA
>JBLNFC010000731.1:0-2877 GCA_050263355.1 Acidobacteriota bacterium | reverse complement strand
GGGATCACCGTCACGCATTTTGTGCCCTCCATGCTGCGCATTTTTCTGGAGGAACCGGCTGCGAAACAGTGCGGGTCTTTACGCCACGTGATCTGCAGTGGTGAAGCACTTCCCTTCGAGTTGCAACAGCAATTCTTCGAGAGCTCGGCGGCGCAACTGCACAATCTGTACGGCCCGACCGAAGCAGCAGTCGACGTCACTCACTGGACCTGCCGGAGGGACTACGCGAGACCTGTTGTTCCCATCGGCCGTCCCGTGGCCAACACCCAGGTCTATGTTCTGGATCGATGGCTGCAGCCAACGCCAATCGGGGTACCTGGCGAATTGTATCTCGGCGGCATTCAGGTCGGACGCGGCTATCACAATAAACCCGAGTTGACCGCCGAACGGTTCATTAAGGACCCCTTCAGTAACACGCCTGGAGCTCGACTGTATAAAACCGGTGATCTCTGCCGCTGGCTTGCTGACGGAGTTCTCGAATATCTGGGGCGTCTTGACTTTCAAATCAAAATTCGCGGACTTCGAGTTGAACTCGGAGAAATCGAAGCGCTGCTCAGCCAGCACAAGAGTGTGCAACATTGCGTTGTGCTCGCCCGCGAAGACGTACCTGGTGAGAAGAGGCTGGTAGCGTACATCATCGCCAACCCAGGAGAGCCCGTTAGTTCCGATACTCTGCGCCAGCACCTCAAGCAGAGTGTGCCGGAATACATGATTCCGGCTGCGTTTGTCTCGCTCGACAAACTGCCGCTGAGTCCCAATGGAAAGGTTGATCGAAAAGCATTACCGGCACCGGAGCGCGGAACCGACGAGGGGACCACATCCAAGATTGCACCGCGCAATCCGATTGAGGAAGTTGTGGCCGGCATCTGGTGTGAGGTTTTGCAATGCCAGCATTTAGGAGTTCATCAGGACTTCTTCGAACTCGGTGGACACTCGTTGCTGGCTACACAGGTGGTGTCCCGCGTACGCCACGCGTTCAGGATCGAACTGCCCCTCCGCGTTCTGTTCGAAGCACCCACGATCGCGTCGCTTGCGCAACGGGTCGCGTCTCTCGCGAAGAAAGAAAGCGGTATTGAAGTACCGCCGATGCGCCGCGCAGATCGGACGAAGGCGATTCCGCTCTCCTTCGCCCAGCAGCGGCTCTGGTTTCTCGATCAGCTGGAACCGCTAAATCCGCTCTACAACATTTCTTACGTGACTCGGATGTCCGGACAGCTTGATATTGACGTATTGCAAGAGAGTTTAATAGAGATCGTGCGGCGTCATGAATCCCTGCGCACAACCTTTCAGGTTATGGATGACGAGCCGGTCCAGGTGATCGCCCCGGATCTGCCGGTAAAAATAACCCTCTTGGACGTTAGTCATCTGCCCACGCTAGAAGAGCGAGAGGCCGAAGCTCGCCGATTAGCGAACGAAGAAATCCGGACTCCCTTCAATCTCGAGGTTGGTCCGCTCATACGCCCGCTGCTGATCAAGATCGGCAAAGACGATCACGCGATGATTCTAAACATGCATCACATCATCAGCGACCGCTGGTCATTTGGTGTGCTGTCGCAAGAGCTTGCAACATTGTACGAAGCAAGAGTAGCTGGGAAACAATCGCCCTTGCCGGAACTTGAAATTCAATATGTCGACTACGCCGTCTGGCAACGCGAATTCCTCTCGGGAGACGTGCTGGACCGGCAACTAGGCTACTGGCGGCAGAAGCTGGAGGGCGCACCGGCGGTCCTCGAGCTGCCGACTGACCGACCTCGCAAAGGTGTACAACAATTTTTTGGCGCGCTCTACCGCCATCCATTTCCCCCAGAGCTGATCAGTGCAGCCCGGGCTCTTAGCAGGAGGCAACGCGGCACTTTCTTCATGACTTTACTGGCATGTTTCCAGCTATTGCTCGCAAGAATAACTGGGCAAAGCGACTTAGTAGTGGGAACCGACCTGGCGAATCGCAATCAGCTGGAAACTGAGAAGCTGATCGGGTTCTTCGTTAATCTCCTTCCCATACGGGCACGTATCGACACCCAGGCGAGCTTCACGGATTTCTTTCAGCAGGTTCGTGAGACCTCGCTTGAGGCGATGACTCATCAGGACATTCCGTTCGATAAGCTGGTGGAAGAATTACGACCGGAGCGCAATCTCACTCACAATCCGCTGGTTCAAACCCTTTTCGTCATGCAGAACACGCCCCAGGCATTCCGCGAGTTTGGCGGCCTGAAATTCAGGCCTCTTGGCGTGAGCGGCTCTTCGCGATTCGACCTGGTTGTTTTTATTGACAACCCAGAGAGCAACGCGTCGACAACATGGGTGTACAACCCCAATCCTTTCGATACAAGCACAATCGCCCGCATGGCGAAAACTTACGAGTCTCTATTGAAGCGAGTGTGTGCGCAGCCAGATATCACGCTCAGTTCAGTGTTCGCGGCCATCGACGTGGAGGAGAAAGAACTCCGCGCAGAAGAACAGAAGAAGGTTCAGCAGACCGGATTGGAGAAGTTGAAAAAAGTTCGACGTAAAGCAATGGAAGGCATTTGAAACCAGTTGGAATGACCTTCTGATCGGCGGTCCAACTGTGCACTTCGGCATTTCTAGCGAAGATTAACAATCATGTCATCGAATCCAACATTTGCAACCGCAGCTTTCCGACTTTCGACACAGCAGAAACGTGCCTGGCTGGAGCACAACCAGGGACTTGCGCAGCATGCGCAATGCGCTATCAGCTTGGCCGGACCGCTCGACGTTGCAAAGCTGCAACGCTCACTGCAGCAGCTCATTTCAAAGTACGAAATTCTGCGAACCGCACTACGCCGGCAACCGGGAGTCCAACTGCCCTTTCAAGTGATTCAGGACAATGCTGCCCTTTCTTTTAACCAGGAGACGGGT
>JBLNFC010000730.1:0-7122 GCA_050263355.1 Acidobacteriota bacterium | reverse complement strand
GAAAGCCCGAGCGAACTGGGAAAACTTGCGGCAGATGCTGAGGCGAAGCTGCTTCCGGAGCGCGATCCGGAGTTGAAGTACATACAAGGCTCGATCATGGCCTATTGCGGGCAGCCAACGGCCGGGATGAAGTTCCTGCGCCGCGCTGTGGAGCAAAATTATTGCGCGTACACTGCGCTGCAGATCGATCCGCTATTGCGGCAAATTCGGGGAACGCCGGGCTTCGATCAAATTCTGGCTGAGTCGAAGCAATGCCAGGATAAGTTCATGGCGAGCAGGCAAAGGGCGCATTAGCTAGTCTCGAAACATTGCTCAAGGCAAGTGCATCCCGCTATCGATCTGATTTCTGACGTCCAGTATAAGTTGAGGACATCTGGTACACACGTCTGGCTCACCCTTTGCCTTATAGAGGGTCCATAGATATAACTCTCATAGCGTTTACATCAGGACCTCCGGGAAAAATATTGCGTCCTCACAAACCAGAGAACAATCCCCTTTCCATGATCAATGCCCGTGACCGGCGTCGGGGCGGTCTCTGCCCAGGCATCCCGCTTTCGCTCGTTCTTTGGCTCGCCCTGGTTTTGCCCGCGGTCGCGCAAAATGCGGCGGAGAGCGCGGATCCAGTTGGACCCCTGCCACAGGATTCTGGCTCTGCCGGCTTGAAAGACGAGCTGCAACGCCTGCACACCACGGCACGTATGCTGCACACGACGGCCCATCCGGACGATGAGGATGGCGGACTGCTTACATTCGAGTCGCGGGGCGAAGGCATCACCGCGATATTGCTTACGCTGAATCGCGGCGAAGGTGGACAGAATAAAGTCGGGAGTAACCTGTTCGATGTGCTGGGAGTGCTGCGCACGCTGGAGCTGACGCAATCAGACCGTTATTACGGAGCGGAACAGCGATTCACGCGAGTGGCAGATTTCGGTTTCTCGAAGAATCCGGACGAGACCTTTCAGAAGTGGCAGGGACACGATGTGGCGCTGGCCGATATTGTGCGGGTGATTCGGACGTTTCGTCCGGACGTCATCGTCTCGCGATTTGGCGGTAGCGAGCGTGACGGACATGGAAATCACCAGGCCTCGGGAATTTTGTCGCGCGAGGCGTTTCGCGCGGCGGCGGATCCGAACCGTTTCCCGGAGCAACTGAAGGAAGGTCTGCTGCCCTGGCAAGCGAAAAAGATGTATGTGGACAATGTTTGTCCGTTTCGGAGCAACGAGTGTCCTGACGGGAACTGGACAGTGAGGGTAAATACGGGAGAGCAGAGTCCGGCCTTGGGGATGTCGTACCTGCAGTTTGCCGTGCAAGGGTTGAAGAGGCAGCAATCGCAAGGGGTGGGCGGCTGGACCGTCGATCCCGGTCCGCACTATGCGTTTTACAAGCTGGTGGATTCGGTCTTGTCGCCGACCGCCGACAAAGATGGGCACGAAAAAGATTTCTGGGATGGGATCGACACATCACTGCCTGCACTGGCCACGCGGCTCGGGGGGGAGCAATCCAAAGCGCCCTTTTTGAAACCTGCATTATTACAAGTGCAGACACGCATTGACGCGGCAACCAAGCTGGCGGAACAGAATCCAGCAGCGGCAGGGGAGCCGTTGCTGGAAGGATTGCGGACGGTACGGAGTCTTGTTGCGGAGGTGAGGAGATCAGCGCTAACCGCGAAGGCGAAAAACGAACTGCTGGTCCACCTCGCCGAAAAGGAAAAGCAACGTGAGCGCGCTGCTGACTTGGCTTCTGGAGTAAGCCTAAACGCCACTCTTGATACGCCAATCGCAGCCAATGCGGAAGACGCATTGATGGCGGTACCGGGGCAGAGCTTCAGGTTGAAAGCTTCGTTCACTTACGCCGAGCCGGTCCAGTGGAAAAGCACGAAGTTAGATCTGCCTCCCGGGTGGACCGCGAAGGAAATTAACTCCAGCAAGTCGGACAACGCTGGTAAACATGTGAGCACTTCGGAATTCGAGGTCAGTGTTTCTGCCGGAGCGCAATATACGCGTCCATACCTGCATCGCGCCGATCCGGAAAGGGATGGCGTTTACACGATTGATGATGCACGTTATGCGACCCTCCCCTTCCCGCCAGCGCCGGTGCAGGCGCATGCCGAATATTCAATCAATGGCCACGACGGGATAGTGCACGCAGTGGGGTTCGTCATCTACAAGGGCGAAAATGGAGCAGAGGCCAAGCGGGCTATTGCTGTCGCGCCTCCATTTTCGATTGCGTTGGACCCGGCTACGCAGGTGGTCTCGACCAATCACGTAGGCACCACCGAGATTGCCGTACAGGTGCGCAGCAACGTTGCGACGTCGGGGCCTGCGAAATTGCGGCTGGAGTTGCCCCAGGGATGGACGTCCAATCCAGCATCACAGGGCGTGAGCTTTACCGGGCCGGGAGAATCGAAGGAATTCAAATTCCAAGTGAAGCCTGCAGACCTGCGCGAAGGCCGTCATGAGATCAAAGCTGTGCTGGACTATTCGGGCAAGCCCTACAATCTCGGCTACACCATCGTGACACGGCCCGATCTCGATAGCTTTTACTACTATCAACCGGCAACCCAGCGCGTGAGCATCGTCGACGTAAAGGTTCCGCAAGATTTGAAAGTCGGATACATCATGGGCGCGGGCGACGGAATTCCCACCGTTCTCAAAGAAGTTGGGATGGACGTGACAGTGATACCTGGCGAGAAACTCGCATCGGAGGACCTGAGCAGGTATCACACGATCGTGCTGGGCATTCGAGCTTTCGATACGCAAAAGGAGGTTGCCGCAAACAACAAAAAGCTGCTCGATTACGTGGCGGCCGGTGGAACCCTGATCGGGCAGTATGAGACGGGAGTGGGTGACTTCAATAGCGGACACTTCACTCCGTACCCGGCGCAGTTGAGTCGAGCACGAGTTTCGGTGGAAGAAGCGCCGGTGGAGATTTTGGCGCCGCAAGATCCGGTCTTTCATTTTCCGAACCAGATAACGCAGAAAGATTTTGAGGGGTGGGTACAGGAACGCGGACTTTACTTTATGGGGCAATGGGACAGTCACTTCCAACCTCTGCTTTCATCGCATGATCCGGGAGAGGAAGCGCAAAAAGGCGGCCTGCTGAAAGCAGCGTATGGGAAGGGCCTTTATTTCTACTCGGCTTATGCATTTTTCCGGCAGTTGCCGGCGGGGGTACCGGGCGCGGTGCGGTTGTACGTCAATCTGCTGAGTCAGTCGGGTGGCCGTTAGTTGGTCGTTAGTCGTTGGTCGTTCGTCGTTGGCAAATAGCAGCTCCGCCTTTGCAGGTGAGGCACCGCTTCCACTTCGCTCAGGAGACGCTCTAGCTACGTGAGCACGACCGCCGCTCACGTGAGCGGGTAACGCTAGAAATGTCCTCAAAAAGCATGTTCATGGATGTTCCCAAACAACCCGAGCAGGGCGGCGGCTCTCCGGAGTTGATTCGGGGCGTCGGGTTGGGAAGTGCGACCGCACTTAACATGATCGACATGATTGGGGTGGGTCCGTTTATAACGATTCCTCTCATCGTGAGCGCAGTGGGCGGTCCGCAAGCCATGCTGGGCTGGGTGGTGGGCGCCGTCTTTGCAATGTGCGATGGGTTGGTTTGGGCGGAGTTGGGTGCGGCTATGCCCGGGTCCGGCGGATCGTATCGCTATCTGAATGAAATCTACGGTCCGAAGAAACTCGGCCGGCTCATCTCGTTTCTGTTCATCTGGCAACTCTCGTTCAGCGCTCCGCTTTCCATTGCATCCGGCTGCATTGGTCTGGCGCATTATGCGGCGTACTTCTGGCCGCGGTTGGAGCATGCGTACGTTGCCCGGGACGTGAGCTTGGCCGTCCCGGTCTTGGGAACCCTGCAGCTGCGATGGAGCTTGTCGGATGGGACATTGGTGGCAATACTTGCGTGTTTGCTCGCCATGCTGCTTCTCTACCGGCGCATCACCAGCATTGGAAGCCTATCCAAGTGGATGTGGACCGTGGTCATGGGGACGATTGCATGGATCATTTTCGCCGGCCTGACACACTTCAACCGCGCACAAGCCTTCAGCTTTCCCCCGAATGCATTCCACCTCTCGCATTCGTTCTTCCTGGGCATGGGTTCGGCCATGTTGATAGCCGCCTACGATTACTGGGGTTACTACAACGTGGCATTCATTGGTGGCGAGATCAAGAACCCGGGTAAGACAATTCCCAGGGCACTTCTGCTGTCCATTTTCCTCGTAGCCTGTCTATATATCGTAATGAACATCAGCATATTGGGAGTAATCCCCTGGAGAGAGCTGGATGCGGCGGCCAAGTCGGATTCTGGCCTTTACACCATCTCAGTGTTCATGCAGAGGATCTATGGCACGTGGGCTGCGTATGTGGCCACGGGCTTGCTGCTGTTCGCTGCGTTCGCTTCCGTTTTCTCACTGATGCTCGGATACTCGCGAGTGCCTTACGCGGCCGCGCTGGACGGAAACTATTTCAGGATCTTCGCGAAACTGCATCCTGAGCACCGTTTTCCACACGTCTCATTGATCATGCTGGCATTGGTCGCAATGGCATTCTGTTTCTTAAGTCTGGCCGACGTGATTGCCGCGCTGGTGGTAATTCGAATCACACTGCAATTCCTGGTGCAGGCTATCGGGGTGATTGTTTTGAGGATCAGTCGGCCCGACATGCGGCGGCCCTTTCGCATGTGGCTTTATCCCGTCCCCGCATTGCTCGCGTCTGCAGGATTCATCTTCGTTCTGTTCTCTCGAACCAACTCCATGAAGCAGATTCGCTACGCGCTGGTGATCCTGTTCACCGGACTGATCATTTACATGCTGCGTGCCTGGAAGAATGGCGAGTGGCCATTCGGGCGTGCAGTGCGGACCATGGTGAAAGAGCCGCGGGTAGTCGAAAATGGCTGAGTCCCTCAAGTTACAGATGCCGGAACGGCTGGGGGATGGCGAAGAAAATTCGCCGTGGGCCCCTTTGCGCGAGCCTCTGTTCCGCTCGCTGTGGATTGCGGCAGTGATCTCGTACACGGGAACGTGGATGCAGAATGTGGGCGTGGGCTGGCTGATGACGCTGCTGACCGTGTCTCCGTTCATGGTGGGGCTGGTGCAGGCGGCTGCGACGTTGCCGGTTTTTCTTGTAATCCTACCGGCGGGCGCGCTTGCCGACATGGTGGACCGGCGAAGGCTTCTGTTGCTCGCACAGACATGGATGGTGATAGCCGCCGGAGCACTGGGGGTTTTACAACTGCTCCACATGGTCACGCCGTGGATCCTGCTGTTGTTCACGTTCCTGCTGGGACTCGGCGCGGTAATGAATGATCCGGCGTGGCAAGCGATCACGCCGGAAATTGTGTCTCCGGAACAGCATGCTTCCGCAGTTGCCCTCAATTCGGCAGGATTCAACGTGGCGCGCGCTGTGGGCCCGGCGATGGGCGGATTGGTTGTAGCAAGCCTAGGTTGCGGAATCACATTCTTGCTCAATGCGGTGTCATTCTTCGGCGTCATTCTCTTTCTGTATCACTGGAAAAGACCGCCACACCAGCGGGTGGAAACGGGGCGCGTGTACGACCTGATGAAGGGCGGCATCGCCTATGTGCGCAAGTCGGAGATAGTGAAGTCGGTGCTGATCCGCACTGGCGCTTTCAGTTTTGCAGCCAGCGCGTTATGGGCCTTGTTGCCAATCATCGCGCGGCCACACGGCGCTAAAGGCTACGGGTTGCTGCTCGGGTCGTTCGGAACGGGCGCCTTGGCTGGAGCACTCCTCCTGCCGCGTTTGCGACGGGAGCTCTCGGTGGACGGCGTGGTTGCGGTGGCGATTGCAGTTTTCGCCATGGCTACGGCAGCGGCGGGGAGAGTGCGAGATTTCGGACTACTCTGCTCGGTGATGTTTGTCGGCGGTGTCGCATGGCTGGGAATTCTGGCATGTCTGAATGTCGCGGCCCAGACCATGTGTCCGAACTGGGTGCGTGCTCGCGCGTTGTCGATGTATTTATTAGTGCTGCAGGGTGGCATGGCAATCGGGAGTACGGTCTGGGGAGCGCTTGCGACCCGGATCGAGGTTCCGGATGCGCTGTTGTGCTCGGCTGCGGCTCTGATCTTTGGATTGACGACAATTCGAAAACATCGCTTGTCGTCACGCGATTTGGAGTTGGCGCCCGTGGTGGTGAGGGATTGAGGCTTGGCGCCAGATGAGCGAACCGTCCCCATACCTCGGGGGCTGAAAGCCCCTTTTCCTGCCGTGCCGCTGCTCTGTTAGCGAGTGGCGCCCCTGCGGGCGCGCCCCTGACTGTAGTCAGAATTCCCTGGTGCAGGGATGAGGGTTGCGGTGCAGGGGTCCTTCGACTTCGCTCAGGATGACAGAGAGGATTCGCTGCTCGGCATAAGATCATGCTAAGCGGTGGAGGGGCGGCGTTTTAGCGCCGCGTACCTTCTGTGTCCAGAGACCCGTTCCTAAAGAAACATCAGAAGGTGATCTTCACTATCCTTCCATCGGTACCGACGAGCCATCCGGTGTGCGGATCGGCGAATGCGACAGCCCAATAGTTCACGAGGCCGGGCAAGAGGTTCCAAGTATCGCCTTCATCGGGAGTCCATGCAGCGCCACTCGGTCCGGTGGCAACTACCGTTTGGGAGTTGCTGCCTTCCCTGCGGCTTGCATCCGTGGCATAGCTGAGCCCGTACACGGCACCGCGGAATGGAGTGGGTGTGGCGAGTTGCCAAGTTTTCCCGCCGTCGCTCGAGCGCGCAATGTTGTTCGAAAAGTCGTGGGGCTTGAGAATTTCTCCGCCACCGAGGATGCCGTGAAACGCGTCGCGGAAATCGACGCTGGTTACACCCGAAGTGGGCGTACCTTGCGTAATGGGCGTGTCGTAGGCCTGCCATGTCTTGCCACGGTTCGTAGTGGCAAGAATACGGGCTTGAGAAGCGCCACCAGTACCTATCCACGCGCGGTCCTGGCCTTCTGTGGCCACGCAGGTTCCACTGGCAGCGAAGGCGGCTTCCCCGGGCAGTGCGGCAGGCAAGTTGTTACTGATATCCTTCCAAGTTTGACCGTTGGTGGTGCGTCTCACTGGGAAACGGCCGTTGACGGAGTCGACCATAACCAGGCCGCGAGTAGGCGTCCAGAACGCGAAACAGTC
>JBLNFC010000729.1:0-6050 GCA_050263355.1 Acidobacteriota bacterium | reverse complement strand
GAACGATATTTCCACGACCCTCGGGATCATTCGTTGCTGGTTTAGCCTAGTCTTTACGTCCTGCGGCGCAAGTCACGCCGCATTCTCATTTCGTTTTCGGTCAGGCCGTTCGATCTCCGCTTGCGATAAACTCTCGATGAGCGTCTTTAGATCTTCAGCGTGTTCTTCTTCCTTCGCCAAAATCTCTTCCATCACACGCCGGCTCGTCGGGTCCTTGTCTCCGAGATAACGAATGATCTCCGAGTACGTCTCGATGGCGATTCGCTCGGCAACCAGGTCCTCGCGAATCATGTCCATAATGTCGGTGCCTTCCACGTATTGAGAATGGCTGCGGTCCACGAGTCCTTCCGGACTGAAATTCGGCTCTCCGTCTAGTTGCGTGATCCTCTCGGCAATCTGATCCGCGTGCTGCTGCTCCTCATTGGAGTGTTCGAGAAATTCCTCGCGTACAGCCTGCGCATGAATACCGGCTGCCATGTAGTAGTGGCGTTTGTAGCGCAGGACGCACACTAGTTCGGTCGCCAGTGCCTCGTTCAGCACGCGCAAAACCGTGTCACGATCTGCCTTGTAGTTTTCTGTTACAGCGCCCCTTTCGATGTGTTGCCGCGCTCGTCGTCGGATTGCCTCGACATCGGAGACAAAGTCCCCCGTCTTCTTCAGTTCTGTCACGTTTGATTCTCCTTCTCAGATCGCCCAGTGCTTCACCTGGTGGCGGGTTTGCCTCGCTCATGCAGTGCTGCTGAGGCTAATGGCAGAAATTATGATGATCAGAGACGTCCCATCAAAAGCAAAATGATGAGGATCAGAACTATCAGTCCTAACCCTCCGCTTGGGTAATATCCCCAGCCGGTGCTGTAAGGCCACGTCGGCAGGGCGCCAATCAACAGCAAGATCAAAATGATGAGCAAAATGGTGTACATGTGCCCCCTTCAAACCAGCTGCTGTACGGAAGTTCTGAGTAGCAACTTACGATAGACGCTGAACAGGGTGGATAGGGTTGAAGCTGTACTCGATTAGAAATGTTGCTGTAAGACATTGGGTGGCTAGCCGGTTCCCCGGTTTCGACTTTCGCTCCGAGCCACGCCCAGGCACTATTCGCCACAGGAATTTGCAGCTCTCGTTTCCTGAATGGCGGCGAATACTTCGCGCCAAGGTTGCGCATCCTACGATCGCATAACCAACTAAAACAACAAGGTTCTTAGCAGCCATTTTGGCAAGAGAGGGAGCGATGACTGGAGCAGAAGTATTGGTGGAGCGGCTGATCGACTGGGGAGTCGAGGTGGTGTTCGGTCTACCCGGTGATGGCATCAATGGCATCATGGAGGCGCTGCGCAAGCGGCAGAAGGAGATTCGCTTCGTCCAGGTTCGACACGAAGAATCTGCGGCGTTTATGGCGTGTGGCTACGCCAAGTATACGGGGAGGCTCGGAGTGTGTCTGGCGACATCCGGGCCGGGCGGAATCCATCTCCTGAATGGTTTGTACGATGCGAAGCTCGACAAGCAGCCCGTACTGGCTATCACCGGCCTGCAATTCCACGATCTGATTGGAACTCACACGCAGCAAGACGTGGCTCTAGACAAGCTGTTCATGGATGTCTGCGTTTACGACGAGCGAATCATGGGACCAAATCACGTGGAAAACGTGACTGACTTGGCTTGTCGTACCGCTCTTGCATACAAAGGCGTGTCGCATATCACGATGCCGGTCGATTTTCAGGAGCAGGAGGTGAAAAGCCTGCGGCGGTCCAAGCGCAACGTTCCTCATCACACCTCGAATACCTACACGCGCATGCCGCAGCTTCCACCAAGCCCCGACTTGGAGAGAGCTGCTGACCTCCTGAATCGAGGAAAGAAAGTAACGATCTTGGCTGGCCGGGGAGCAATTGGTGCACGCGAGGAACTTGAGCAAATCGCCGAAATGTTGGGCGCCCCGATTGTTAAAGCTCTTCTCGGGCGATGTGCCGTACCGGACGACAGCCCCTACACAACCGGCACCATCGGACTGCTGGGCACGAAGCCGTCACAGGAAGCAATGGAAGACTGCGACACGCTTCTCATCGTTGGCAGTGCGTTCCCTTATATCGAATTCCTGCCGAAGCCTGATCAGGCAAAAGGAGTTCAAATCGATTTCGATCCCAAGCAGATCGGTTTGCGTTTCCCCGTGGAAGTCGGCTTAGTTGGCGATAGCCGCCAAACATTGCAGGCGCTCGTTCCACTTCTTAAGCCAAAATCGGACAAGCGCTTTTTGCAGCAGGCGCAAGCAGGCATGAAGGATTGGTGGGAGTTGATGGAAAAACGTGCCACTCGGCGCGACAAACCCATGAAGCCGCAAGTTGTTGCTTGGGAATTAGGCCAACGCTTACGCAACGATGCCATCGTGTCCTGCGATAGCGGCACGATTGCGACCTGGTGGGCCCGGCAAATTCGCGTAAAAGAAGGTCAAATGCATTCGTTGTCGGGGAATTTGGCGACAATGGCCCCCGGTCTGCCCTACACGCTCGCAGCGCAGATTGCCTTTCCTGAGCGGCAGTGCATAGCCTTCGTTGGAGACGGTGGGTTTTCCATGCTGATGGCCGACTTTGTCACTGCCGTCAAGTACCAGTTGCCGATCAAAGTCGTGATTATCAAGAACAACGATTTGGGACAGATCAAATGGGAGCAAATGGTGTTTCTGGGTAATCCTGAATACGGCATCGACCTTCACCCCATCGATTTTGCCGCGTTCGCTCACGCATGCGGTGGCGTTGGATTCTCCGTTGACGATCCGGCCAATTGCGGAACTGCAATTGAGGAGTTCCTGAATGCGCCCGGTCCCGCAGTTCTGCAAGCTGTCGTCGACCCACTCGAGCCGCCTTTACCTCCGAAGGTAACCGCGGAGCAGGCATTGCACTTCGCTGAATCACTGGCGAGAGGCGAGCCGGATGGCGGCAAGATCATGCGAAATGCAATTGGAGATCGCGTACGCGAGATGATCTAGCGAGCGCTTTGCGCACCTAAATATCGAAGATTTTATACGCGGCTGACGGCTGCTGCGCCTGTAAGAGGGTAATCGCCACGTTGTGCACCGGTATGCCGCCCGTCGTTTTACCGATGGGAGCTCCGTGATGAGCGTGCCCATGCACAATCAGATCGGCGCCATGCCGATCGACGACTTCTGCCAGGCGCGAGGTCCCCATATACGGGAAGATCTCAGGCGCCTCTCCCTGCACGGTTGCGGCAATGGGTGCATAGTGCAAGACGACGACTCGTTTCTCTGTCCGAAGTTGTGACATCGCCCGCTCCAGCTTCATCGCCTCATCAATCGATGCTTTCACAAAGGTCTTGATCTCTGGTTCCCCGAAAGAAGTGAGCACTCCCCGTCCAAATCCGCCAATGAAGCCCTTTGTGCCGGCAAATCCGACGCCATCGCGTTCATAGCCTGTGCCATCCAGCACCTTAATTCCTTCCGAACTCATCATGTGCATGAGTTCCGCTTGCAGGCCGCTCTCGTAGTCATGGTTTCCGAGAACCGCAACAATGGGCACTCTCAGCCGTACTAGTACGTTGACCAGAGGCGCCATTTCGGATGGCTGCCCGAAGTTGGTCAGATCACCGGCGACGATCAGCAGGTCAGCGTTATCCCGGACTGGTGCCAACTGCTCCTTAAGGGTTTCGGAGCGCTGGGCTGCGTAATGCAGGTCCGCGGTCGCAGCAATTCTCATATTTCAGTTTCGTCCGTCGGCATAGGATTCACGGGGCAGTCGCTATTAATCTGGGGTACTCGCGCGCGATATTCCGACTGAATGTCGTCCATTTCCCATTCATGAATATCTATAGCGTACATCTTGTCATCCACCAGGCTCCCGCGAAAACGGGCGTTGCCGTCCGGATTGGTTGCCTCCCGGATAAAGCGCGAGCTTAAATCATTCCAGACAGAAGTGGGCACATAGTGAGTGTGAGCCGGATAGACATACGCATAGAGCACCAAGGCCCAATAGAGCATGTGCCAGTGCTCTCCGATCAGCGCGTATAAACGATCCCACTCCAAGTCCCCTTGGGCGCCATAGATGATATGGGTAATGTCAGCGCCATCGAATCGCTCTCGTCTCGTAACAAACAGCTTCGAAGCGATTACCTCTTCCGGAGCGAGAACTCGGGTCGGCACGCCGACCACCACGGCGGGTCGTGCTCGCGCGATCCATGAATCTTCGACCGAAACCGCGGCATTGCTCATGCCCGTGATCAGGTCGACAAAGAAGTCTTCCCGGTGAGCTTTGGCCAGCCATACTGGGTCGCAAATCTCGCAGCGAAAGCCTTCGCTCCGAAGAACCGAAAGAGCTGAGTGCACGGCCGTGGTTGTCAGGAACAGGTCCAGATCCTTGGTGACGCGCCATATTCCAGTGTGTTGTTGAAGCGCGAACGCGCCAGAAACGGCGTAGGGAATCTGCCGTTCATTCAAAAGCGTCAGGACTTCGCGGTATAGGCTTTCCTGGAGAAGATCGAACTCCGGTTCTATCGAGGTGCTGACAGGCAACGGGATGTCCTGATCCCCCGGCATGAGGCACTTTGATGGGACATCTACCAGAGCGGTTGCCGTCAAGATCGGGCAAGTATCTGGGCAAGAGTGAATTACGCCCATTCCCGCCCGTTTAGTTTCGAAAACTCTTCCCCGACAACTCGGTGCTTGCGGTTTCGCATCCTTACGACCGTAAGCAGAATGACCTTGGCACACGGCGCGAGATGCTGAAACCGAGATTGCGGTTGCACCCCGCCCAGCATTTTAGAGCAGAAGCCGAAAGGAGAGAGGGTCAAGAATGGATCAGATCGATCGGGAGATAGTGCAGCAAGTAAGTGAAGCCGGAATCCTGGATATTAGCTGGGTGATGGACCGGATAGCTGTCGGCGGCTGGATCGAAACTGAGGAGAAGATGCGAGCGGTTGTCCGCGCCGGTATAACCCATGTGATCGACATGGCATGGGAACACGACGACACGCCCCTCGAGCAGTTCGGAATAAAAGTCTTGCTGAATTTTACTGACGATGATTTTCAACAAAAGCCCGCGGAACTGCTGGAAAAAGGCGTTGATTTTGCTCTTGATGCGCTCCACGAACCTGGCTCCAAGTTGCTGATCCACTGCGTCGCTGGACGACACCGGGGTCCCATGATGACACTTGCTGTACTGGGCGCGTTGGGTTGGTCGCTGGAAGATGCCATGCAGATTATTGCCGACCGCCGCCCCGTCGTGGATTGGGCCCCCGTTTACGTCGAAAGTGTCAGCACCTTCCTGAAATCTTACGTCGCCAAGCTTTCCGGCGCCGAAAGAAACAACATGATTAGCCAATTCGCGCAACTAAGCGAGTAAGCCGGAACAGGTCCAAGTTGATCGAGAGCCGGGAAGGAGCAGCTTCGGAATGCACTCCACGTCTCATGATGTCCAATCTTCACTGCAACTGCCCAACGTGGCTGAGATGCAGACCCTGAGCCAGCGTATCGCCGAACTGGGAGAGTGGTTCCACAACCTCGATCTCAAGGGAGTCAAGACCGCCCCCAACCATTTTCTCGGCGATTTCCCTAATATCAAATTTCAGCAAATCAATTCAGCGCTGCCGGCTAGCCTGGAAGGCGCAACCGTTTTGGACATTGGCTGCAACGCGGGCTTTTATTCGATTGAGATGAAACGTCGCGGCGCCCGTCGGGTCTTAGGAATAGATGTCGATGACCGATATCTGAATCAGGCGCGTTTCGCCGCTGAAACTTTGGACTTGGACATTGAATTTGAAAAACGTTCTGTGTACAAGGTGGACGAGATCCCAGGCCAGTTTGACTATGTCTTCTTTATGGGCGTCTTCTATCACCTCAGATATCCGCTGTTCACGCTGGATAAGGTCGTGAAGAAAGTTCGTGGTCAACTTGTGTTCCAGACAATGATCCGAGGGTCGGAGTCCGTCAGGCACTGGAAAGATGACTATCCATTCTGGACCAAGGACATCTTCAAGGACCCCGACTTCCCAGCCATGTATTTCATCGAGAAAAGCTACTCCAATGATCCCACCAACTGGTGGATTCCTAA
>JBLNFC010000728.1:0-3351 GCA_050263355.1 Acidobacteriota bacterium | reverse complement strand
CAGACACGGCGATCAACCTGTCGTTGCGCTCCGTCTTACCATCCTCCGTCTGCTCTGCCTCGATTACGCCCAGCAAACGACTTGGCACAATGCAGCCCGGAAATACGGGCTCATCGAGGATTACCAGCACGTCTTCCGGATCACCGTCTGCCGCTTTGGTTCGCGGTATAAAACCGAACGCGTGCGGGAACATCATGCCCTGCGGGAGGACGCCCGAAAGCGCAAAAAATCCCATATCTTCGTCGTACTTGAATTTGTTCCGGCTGCCCATGGGAGTTTCGATGACAGCGTTGACAATATCCTTCTTGCCTTTCGGGAAGGGTTGCAGCCGGGTTGGATCAGAATTCTTCCTCGACATAGTGTGCGTTCCCCTTCAGCGAGCCACTCTGTAACACCCCTGTAACAATTCTTAGTTGCAAAAAGCAGAGCGAGGGATGGTTTCTGACAGACATTCACGAAAATACAAGGTCCACGGACAAATGGATCCGCAGCCCTCCGTTGTGTGCTTCTTAACGGAGGTGTGGATACAAGCACTTCCGGGAGGAAGAGAGAGTGAATCGAGCAGAAAACCTGGAACTTTTTCCCGACACACGGTTTCCGTTATGCTAGGACCTTATGACGCTGATGGATGCAGCTCCTCCTGACCTCACGCGCGAGCGCCGCCGCCGCATCATCATTCTCACGGTAGTCATCTGTGTCGTATTGCTGATTGGCTTGGGTTGGTTTTTTCGCTATTGGCCGGAAGAACACGTCGCAGACAAATTCTTCGATGCACTAAAGCGGCAAGACTATGAGACTGCGTACGGCATCTACTTCCAGGATCCCGCCTGGAAGCAGCATCCGCAACAGCATTCCAATTATCCGTACAACGAGTTTTATACGGACTGGGGTCCAGGTGGAGAGTGGGGCTTGGTGAAGACTTTCAAGATTGAAGCTTCAGGCAATTGCCCGCGGGCGGGCAGTGGAGTAGTCGTTCAAGTCATCGTGAATGGCCGATCCGAACGCGCCCGCGTGTACGTCGACAAATCGGACAAGACCATCAGTAGCCCGCCCTGCTAGAACCAGCGAAGCAAATCGGCGGTTTTCAGCGGAGTGCTATACTCGCGACGTGAGAACGACCAAGAGCATTTATGGATCCAGTGATCTGCGAGTCCTGCC
Source organism: Acidobacteriota bacterium (assembly GCA_050263355.1). Lineage (GTDB taxonomy): Bacteria > Acidobacteriota > Terriglobia > Terriglobales > Acidobacteriaceae > Gp1-AA122. The sequence continues at coordinate 2,193 of JBLNFC010000728.1, read as the reverse complement.
CGCATATGGGATTGGCGATGCTGCTCATTATCTTCTCGTTCCCATTGCAACACTGCGGTCATGGGTAGTAGGTCGACCATATCCGACCAAACGAGGCGCGAAATATTTTGAGCCGGTTGTGATCGCACCGAAGTCGCACCCAGTCTTTCTATCTTTCGTGAACCTCGTCGAGGTTCACGTTCTTGACGCGATCCGGCGGGAGCACCGGATTCCGCTAGATAAGGTCAGGCTGGCGATGGATTATCTCCGCCGCGAATTTCATTCGAAGCATCCCTTAGCGGACCACAGATTCGAGACGGACGGGATGGATCTCTTCATCCAGCGATATGGAAGTCTCATTAACATTACTCGTTCCGGCCAGTTAGCGATGCGCCAAGTGTTGCAGGCACACTTACGGCGAATTGAGCGCGATCCTGCTGGTCGCGCCGTCAGACTTTATCCATTCACTCGGAAGAGATCTGATGATGAGCCAAAGGTAATAGTTATTGATCCGGCTATTTCCTTTGGTAAGCCAGTGATGGCAGGCTCGGGCATCCCAACTGCAATCGTTGCTGAGCGCTATAAAGCGGGCGAGACCATCGAGGAACTCGCAAAAGATTACGAACAATCACGATTAAACATAGAAGAAGCCATTCGTTGCGAGCTTCAGCTTGAAGCGGTGTGATGTTGTAATTTTTTTCATCGACAGATCGCTAGGCAAGCACACCATAGCAGCAGCCCTTCGAGCCGCCGGAGCCAAGGTGGAAGTACACGATGATCATTTCCCTCCGGACGCGAAGGATCAGGACTGGTTGTTCGAGGTCGGCAGGAAAGCATGGATTGTACTTACGAAGGACAAACGGTTTCAGAATCGAATACTCGAGCTAAAGGCAATCGCCCGATCACGAGCTCGCGTCTTCAAATTAACTGCCGGTACATTGCAAGGCCCTGAGATGGCGGTAATCTTCCTAAAGGCAATGAGAAAGATGGAGCGAACAGCCTTGAGCAACTCAGGTCCATTCATCGCGACGGTCACCAGGAATGGGAAAGTTAGGCTCGTAATGAATGCATCGAAGCTCATGCGGTACAGCTAGTCTTCTACCCCCGAACTTTATTTACTCCTCACCACTTCTCCAGCCTTCATCACCAGTACAACATTGTTGACCGCCTTAATATCGGTCAATGGATCACCATTCACGGCGACAATGTCCGCGGCTCTTCCCGGCTCAATCGTGCCCACCTGGTCGGCAATCCCCAGCAACTGGGAAGCATTGATCGTGGCCGCCTGCAGAGCCTCGACCGGCTTCATTCCCCACGCGACCATCGCGTCAAACTCGCGCGTGAGATAGTCCGGATCGTCGTCCACTCCGAAAGCTATTTTGACGTGATATTTCAATGCCTTCTCGAATCCTGCGCGTTTCAGCCGCACGACTTCTTTTTCCTTCGCCATCATGACGGGCTCTACCCCAAAACTCGCGCCCATCTCCAGCGTACGCAGTTCTACATCGATGGTCGGCACTAGCCACGTGCCCTTCTGCACCATCAACTGGGCGCCCTCGTCATCGAGCAAGCTGCCATGCTCGATGGAATCCACTCCGGCGCGCACTGCGGCTTTGATCCCTTCGGTACCGTGTGCGTGCGCCATGACCTTCTTGTTGGCCCTATGCGCGACCTCAACCGCCTTGGCCATCTGCGCCTCGCTGAGTTCCTGCACCCGGAAATCGCTCAGCGTGTCCATCACCCCGCCGGTGGCCATCAACTTGATCCAGTCTGCGCCGTACTTGATATCGTGCCGGGCCGCGGTCGCAACCTCATCCACCGTGTCGGCGATGTTGGGACGCCGCGGCAATTCCTCATCGACGGCGAGCTGATCGGAGTCGCCATGGCCGCCGGTAAGCGACAAACATTGGCCGGCGACGATCATACGTGGCCCCTGAATCAGGCCCTGCTGGATGCTGTTGCGCAATGCAATCTGTCCGTAGTAGCGGTCGGACTCGCAAGCATCCCGCAGAGCCGTGAATCCCTTGTCCAGCCAGATGCGCAGGTTGCGTACACCCCATAGCGTTGCCTGGGCCGAAGACATGCGCAGGCCAGCAATAGGCGATAAATCTTTAGGATTTCCCAGCACGTGATTATGTGCATCAATCAATCCCGGCAGAACGGTGGACGAGGACAGATCAATGACGCGCGCGTTTGCTGCGTGAGCCACAACGG
>JBLNFC010000727.1:0-5412 GCA_050263355.1 Acidobacteriota bacterium | reverse complement strand
CGAGGAACCGCCCAACTGGGTTAAAGGCATTCAAAACGCCGTCAGCGGCGATATGCCTGCCGAAGGTATGCAGCGCTCGCTCCGAGTCCAGCCAGGAGTTGCGCTGGGCAACATGAATACGACCGGCTTGAACAAGAAGGCTCTTGCCGAGGCGCAACTTGCAGTCGAGGTCTACAGCGACTACTTCGGACCCTCCTCTTACAAACGCTTAGCTGTCACTCAGCAGACCGCCTGCAACTTCGGGCAGTCCTGGCCGGAACTCGTCTGGATACCCCTCTGCTATTTCTTCGACACCACCGTGCGCCACCAACTCGGCATGGAGTGGGGCGATCGCGGCTACTGGAAGGTTGTGACCCCTCACGAAGTGGCGCATCAATGGTGGGGCCACTCGGTCGGTTTCAGTTCCTATCGCGATCAGTGGATGAGCGAAGGGTTCGCTGATATGTCGGCGTCTCTTTACTTGCAGAACATCTACAGCAAAGAGCCGCACCGCTTCATCCAGTTCTGGAACGACGAGCGCGACATGCTACTGGAACGCAACAAGGAAGGTTTCCGCGCCATCGACGCTGGCCCCCTCACCATGGGATATCGCCTGAGCAATACTCGCTCGGGTTACGACATTACCCGCCGTCTCATCTATCCCAAGGGTGCTTACGTCCTGCACATGATCCGCATGATGATGATCGATCGAAAAATGGGAGATCAGCGGTTCAAGGCCATGATGCAGGATTTCGTGAAGACTTACGCCAACCAGCCCGCAACCACGGAAGACTTTAAGGCCATGGCTGAAAAGTATATGAGCCCCGAGATGGATATCGACGGCAATCACCGCCTTGACTGGTTCTTCAACGAGTATGTTTACGGCACGGCATTGCCGAATTACAAACTCGATTACTCGTTCGCGGATGCCCCCGATGGCCTGCAGTTCAAGCTCAAGGTGTCGCAGTCCGGCGTTGATCAAAATTTCAAAATGCTGGTGCCCGTCTATCTCGAGATGAACGACGGCCGCTTGTTGAGTATCGGTCGTGCGCGCCTCCTGGGTAACACTGCAGTTGAGCAAACGGTCTCGCTCAAAGGATGGAAAGAAAAGCCTAAGCGCGCGGTCGTGAATTACTACGATGACGTGCTTGCCGGCGGAAACTGAACGCCGCTTAGACGGAAGCGTGGTGCGTGCTGCCCCGGGTTCGCGCCCGTTGTTTGGGCGTTAACCTGGGATGTCCTAAATGGTACTCGGTGAATGGCGGCGCGCTGCGTTGATCAGCAAAATGGGCACCGATAGCCTAAACAGTTCCCTGAAAAAACTCGGGAAAGATTCTTTGTGGAAGAGCGGCCCTTCAGGGCCGCGTCAGAGCGCCGACATGAGCGGGCTTTAGCCCGCGTGGTCCTTACCGCCGTGCGGAGCCAGTCGAGTAACCCCTCCCTCTCCCTTGTCATCCTGAGCGAAGCGAAGGACCCCATCCCGGTCCGCACCCTATCTGCTGTCGCAGGGAATTCTCTCCGCAACCTTGTTTATTCACCATCGTCCGCATCCCTTCTCTTGACCTTGTCCTGACCGAAGCGAAGGACGCCATGCACGCGCCTTTGTGGAAGAGCGGCCCTTCAGGGGCGCGTCCGAGCGCCGAGAGAGCGGGCTTTAGCCGCCGCGTCCTTCTCACAGGCGTGCGGAGCCCCCATAAAAAACCCGAGCGTGGCTACGCCGCGCTCCTGATGCTTCGGCCATTAAACTTTCTGTTCAGCGATTCCGGCGCCGTGTGCGCGCGCCTTTACGGGCCGCCTGAACGCGACGTGCGCGCCCTTTCGTCCGGACAGCTTTTCGAGCTGCACGGTGCCGATCCGCTGAGCCTCTCTGTCGCGCAGAGCTACGTGCCTGTCGAGATAGCGAACTTCGCGATGCTGCGCGATGTCCTTCCCTCTTTAAAGCGCGGCTTGTTGCGCGAGAACGTCGCGCCGACGGCCGTCGCGATGAACGGCTTTGCCCCTTGCTGGTGTCGCGCTTTGCCTGCTTTTTTGTTTTTGCCGAACCACGCCGCGGCGCTGACAACTTAACTCCCGACCGCCGCGCTTTCGACAATCCAATCGCAATCGCTTGCTTAGTCGATTTTGCACCGTGTTTGCCACTGCGAATGTGGTGCATCTCTTCTCTTACAAATTCTCCCGCCTGCGTGCTCGGGGATTTGCCTTCGCGAGCATCTTCTCTCGCGCGTTCGATGGTCTGTCTTTCGGGCATGATTTCCTCCCTTTCGCCCGAGCCTAGCCCGTCGAGCAACACCCATCCAATCAAGCAGATACTGTACTCGCCTGCCAACACGGCTGTACCCCCGTCAACTCTGCAGCAAGATGCTACGCAGGTTACTTTGGGCACATCGGTGGCGACTGTTAAGAATGTAAAATCCTCCTTGATCATCCCATGCAAAAGATCGCCATCCTGTACGACGCCAGCCAGGCGGTCTTGTCGACGTTCGACCTCGAGCAGGTCCTTCAGCAGATTCTGAATGTCATTCACAACTATTTTCACGTGCCCAGGATTTCCATCTTCCTGCTGGACGAGTCCACACAACAATTAGTAATCAGGCGACACCTCGGCTTCGAGGGGGCTCCTGCTCATCTCCAGATGCCGATCGCCACGGATATTGTGCGCAAGGCTGCCGCTGAAAAAAGGCCCATCTACTGTTCTGATCTCAGCCAAGGCGTCCAACCCGGATCATCAGCGACGGGCAACGGTTCGCAACTCGCAATTCCACTGCTGTTGAAAGACGAAGTGTTAGGAGTGTTGGACTGTCGCAGCGACGTGACAGACGCATTCGATGTCGAGTCAATCGACCTGCTTACTGTTTTCTCTACTCAGGCTTCCCTGGCAGTGCACAATGCGCGAATGCACGCTCTCGAGCGAAGTCGGGCGCTGCAACTGGAAGCCATCAACACGATCGCGCAACAAATGACAATCGTTCTCGATCCGGAAGAACTGCTGGCCAAAGTCTGCTCTCTGATCGGCAAAGCGTTCGACGTCGATCACGTATCCGTTCTGTTGAGAGAAGATAGGGACTTGGTGCTCCGTGCCCATCAGGGCAAGCTGACGCCTCTTGTTCCCGAGCAAGGCCGCATTCCCTCTGACGTTGGCCCATGGAACCGGATTCTGATGGGGAGCAAGGTCCTGATCGAGAATGAGATTGGCCAGGCGGCCACTTTCACCGGATTTTTCCAGGAGACCCGCTCTCGCATGAGCATTGCCCTGGTGTCATTTGGGCAAACGTTGGGCGTTCTGGTGCTCGACAGCGCACGATCCAACGCCTTTGATTCGGGCTTTCAGCAAACCTTGGAGTCCTTGGCCGACATCTGCGCCACCGCTATCCAGAATGCGCAACATGTAGAGCGCGTACGACAGCTGGCGTACCTCGATGGACTCACCGGAATTTTCAATCGCCGCTTTTTCGAAATGCGAATCACCGAGGAGATCGAGCGCGCCAAGCGGTTTGAATCCAACCTCGCCGTCATCATGATCGATATCGATCAGTTCAAACGGCTGAACGACGAATTCGGACACCTATTGGGCGACGAGGTGTTACGACAGGTTTCCTCCATCTTCTCCGACCACCTGCGCAAGATCGACGTCGTGTGCCGCTACGGCGGGGAAGAGTTTTCCGTCCTCTTGCCGGAAACTACGTCACAGAACGCATTGCAGGTTGCGGACAAGCTGCGGCGCTTCGTCGAAAGATGGGAGTTTTCCGGAGTTCCCCGCCCGGTCACAGTCAGTGCCGGAGCGGCCACCTTCCCGGAACATGGGAACCTGCGCGACGAACTGGTCAAGGCCGCCGATGCGGGCCTCTATGCCGCCAAGCAGGCTGGCCGGAATTGCGTGCGGCTGGCCCCGGTAAGTTCGCGCGCTGCATCAGCGCAATAAAAAGCGCGGGCCGAATTGCCCGCGCTCACCGGAAACTACGCTTCCGCTAGATCTCTGCTGTAGTATCCTGCAATTGCTTTAACTCGCGCCGCAGTTCTTCGCGCTGTTCATCCCAGTTCTTCTTCCATTCACGATTGATGCGGTCGCGAAGTCTGGAAGTCTGTTCGTGCATCTGCTTGCGCATTTCCTGTTGTTGTTTCCGCATTTGCTGCATCTGTTCTTTTTGTTCTTCGCAGGCTCTTTTTGTGAACGCCTCGGCTTGCCGTTGAGCCTGACGGACAGCAAACTGAATTTGTGGGCGAAGACTCGCAATCTGTGTGTTGATGTCGCTAAGTTCTGCGCGTGCGTCGATATCTATCTCCGGTAATTCAAAACTCTCTTCTGGGAACAGGTCTCCTGATTCCTTTCTCGGCGGCAAGCTCAGAGTGATGTTCTGTTCTTTCTTGTCGCGGATAACGCCAACGCTCACCCTCCCTTGCGAACGATTCGCCTGCAGCGCATGGCTGAAATCGCCACTGTCACGCACTGGATCTTTCCCCACTCGCACGATCACGTCCCCGGCTCGGAAGCCCGCCTTCTCTGCCCGGCTACCCTTTTCTACCGAACGAACCAGTACACCGTGCCCATTCTTCGCGCCGAAGAAGTCGCCCAGCTGCGGAGTCAAATTTTCTACCATCAGCCCACTGCGCATCGACGAGTGAACCATGACGACGGAAAGAGGCACGTCGAAATCCGCCATGTTCGGCATTGCACCAACCGTCGGCATATTGAACTTCATAGCGTGCGACGCGTGGCGGTCGGCCAGTTGAGCCTGCAATTTCAGCGGTTGTCCATTGCGGCTTACACCAATATCAATTGTGCGGCCAGACGGAATCTCGCGAATCATGCGCCTTAGTTGCTCGACGCTTTCCACCTTGTTCCCATTGATCGTGAGAATAACGTCGTGTTCCTTGATCCCGGCTTTTCCCGCGGGCGCATCCTGATCGACCATGGTGACTTCCACGCCGCTCTCATTCTTCAATTTGAGCGCGCTCACGCGATCGGGACTGACGTCTCTGGTGTCGACTCCCAGGTAGGAACCCCCGCCGAAGTCTTCGCTGGCGAATCCGTAGGATCCCGTTAAAGGATCAAAGCTGGGAGTCTGATCGGGCGACGCGATTGCACTCATGAAGGGCAACAGGATCAGCAGAATCACAAAATACTTATGCATGTTCGTCCCCCTATTTCTTCGTGCTCCGTTCCGATTGCCATCAGGTCAGGCAATCATCGTGCTCACTGGTGAACGCGCAAGATGCGGATATCTCCAGTCGTCGTGCGCAGCTTCAGCGTCGGACCGCCCCCGTTCAAGTTCCCTTCCGCTGTCACCGTAGTCGGCTCTCCGTATTCGCTCTGCTCACCCGAAATACGAACGTCCTGAAAATCGCTGCGGATGCTGTGTCCGTTTGCCATCTCAATGGCTGCTCGAATCGTGAGCGCCACGTTGGGAGCGATATATACCGTGATGTCGCCCGCCG
>JBLNFC010000726.1:0-5366 GCA_050263355.1 Acidobacteriota bacterium | reverse complement strand
GAGTTTATAGGGGCCATTGATTTTTTTCATGGGGCTGAAGTATTGGCAGCAGGTCAGTCACAGGATATGCTGTCGCCCATCTCGCCTTCGCGAAATTTCCAATGGACCTTTAAAGGAGATTCATGACGACAGAACTTCGGGATTTTCTCGCGCTCTCGTATGACGAACTCGAGCAACTGAACCTGAAAGCCAAAGAGCAACGCAAGAACCATGTTGCAGCTCACAAGATTCAGGAAGATCGGCTCAAGTACCTTTCGGACGAGAAGCGGATCAAGGCCGTGACCGTGCTCTTCAGCGATCTCGAAGGTCGGCTGCACATGCTGGATTACGACAAGAAGTTCCTGCTTAAGAGTTGGGACAACCTCACCTTTGACGGCTCTTCCATTCGTGGCTTTACCGCACAGCGGGAGAGTGATCTGCGGCTAGGCATTGACTGGAGTGCGTTCTACTGGGCGCCCGCCGATGTTTTTGGTCCGGGGAAAGTGCTTGTCTTCGGCGATGTGATTGATAAAGGAGGCGAACCCTATAGTGCTGACATTCGGGGCATTTTGAAAGAATTTGCCAACAAGCTTTACAAAGAGAAAGGCTACACACTTAACGCGGCCAACGAGATTGAGGGCTTTCTGTTCCAGGGTGCTGACGCCGAACGCCGCTACCATCAGACAGGAAAGTTCGAGTACGTAAACACTGGTGGCTACTATCATTCGCTCCCGGGCGACCCACTACGCACCTTCATCGATCGCACGGCGGAAGTGCAACGCGCGATGGGATTCCAAAACGAGAAAGATCACCCCGAGGTCGCGCCTTCACAGTTTGAAATCAACTATGGCTACGGAGAAGTTGTTGCGGCCGCCGATCAGATTCAACTCTATAAGTTAATTTGCCGCCAGGTTGCCACCAACATGGGACTGACAGCGTCTTTTCTGCCCAAGCCCGTAGTGGGTGTGAACGGAAGCGGTATGCACACCAATGTGTCGATCGCAAACGGCAAGAATCTCTTCTGGGATCCAAAGGGCGGGGAGAAACTGAGCAAAGCGGGCTGGGAGTTTCTGGATCGGATTCTTACCCACGGCAATGACATTTGCCTGCTCTTGAATGCGAGTGTGAATTCGTATCGTCGCCTTGATCCTCACTTTGAGGCACCCAACCAGATCAAGGCTTCAGCCGTCGATCGTGGATCGATGATCCGAATACCAATCGGCAACGAAAAGAGCATGCGCGTAGAGGTTCGCTCAGTGGCTCCGGACGCCAATCCGTATCTGGTCATGTACTCAATCTTCAAAACGGGGATTGATGGTGAAACAGCCAAGATCAAGAACTTGCGGCAGGCACAACGCTACCTCCCCGACAACATTTACGATGCGATTGATGCGTTTCGTAAAGCAGAGTGGACCACGAAACTCCTCGGCAAGGATGTGAAGGCTCGCTACGCAGATCTGAAGCAGGCTTCCGCTGACCGGTGTCCGCGGTTATTAGGCTCTATCGTCAAGGCTCAAGAAGTGCAGTACCACCACGACGTGTACAACCAGTTCCTCTGGAACATGTTCTAGATTTTTTCATCGACCGGCGGAAACTTGGTCAGACCGGCTCAACCGGTGCTGAGACAGATCGTCTGCCGTGGTGGTGTGTCCCGGTTATCCGTGTATTAAGTGCGGTGGGGGACGCCAACAATTTACAACCGGCTATCAATTCTGGTCCTCTAGGCTCCCGCTGTCGGTAGCACCAGATGACCATGCGCAGGCGCTACCCTATGCACGCCTTCTGTGAAGCCGACTGGTAGTGGCGGGAGCCTGATGTTCGTGGTCAGCTACTTGCCCGAGTTGAGAGCTTCCACCTCAATACCCCATGCGTCGAGCAACCATTCGGGGATGTAGCAGCGGTTCCTATTCTGTTGACACCATGTCCGGAGATCGTTGGAATGCGTACACGTCGCTGCAGTGAGTCCTAACTTTCGCATCTGCATTTCGAATTCAGTAGGGGAACTCGGCATGGGCAGCAGGGGCTTGCCCCAGTTCGGATTGCCGCGTTTACGAGACGGTGATGGAAGGAGTATTTGTTTGGCCACGATTGATGATACTCCCTTTCGTTCACTGTATCGACTGTCCACAGCGCCTCAATGAGGACCAGCCCAGCGACTTTGCCGGCGGACGAGCATTTCCAATCAATCGTGGAGTCGCGCCGGACAGCGCGGAAGATCAGCACAACTGGCGCCTGGTTCGAGTACTCCGGCGCATCCATTCAAGGATCGTTTGCTCATTTATTTACGGACGAAAAGTTTCGATGCTTGACATATTCCCATATGGGAATATATATTGTGTTCATGCCAAGAGCGGCAAGCAACTCGGACGCATTCAACGCTGTGGCTGAGCCCCGAAGACGCGAGATTCTGGAGTACCTTGCGGGTGGCGAGCGTGCCGTCGGTGATGTGGTCGTCCGACTTCGGATGGAGCAGCCTTCCGTATCGAAGCATTTGAAGGTACTTCGAAAGGTAGGGTTGGTGAGGGTACGGCGGCACGGGAGGCAGATGTTGTATCAAGCCAATGCGGAGGGGATTCGTCCGCTCTACGAGTGGACGAAGACGTTCGAGCATCTGTGGGCGCATCAGTTGCTGCGGATCAAGCAAAGGGCGGAGCAGAAAACGCGCGATTCCGAGAAGAGTTAAACAAGGTTTACGTCTCCTTATCAGCGTTCAGAGCCGCCGTGGGAACGTTACAAGCGACAGGGAAATGAGGTCAGAGGAGGAACATGAGCATTAGTCCAACAATTCCGGGAATTGAGAGTTTGAGCTTGATGATAACGCAGGAAATCCACGTGAACGCATCGCTTGAGATGACGTTTGAGTCCTTGCTTGAGCAGCTTGGACCTGAGAACGAGACTCCCGAGCAGAAGATGCCGATGAAACTTGAACCGTGGCCGGGCGGCAGATGGTTTCGCGATCTGGGCGACGGCAACGGGCATTTTTGGGGACATGTGCAGGCGATCAAGCGTCCCACGCTGTTGGAAATCACAGGGCCGCTGTTCATGTCGTACGGCGTCGTTTCGAATCTGCAGTACAGGTTGAGCGAAGCGAACGGGCGCACTTTGATCAAGTTCCATCACAAGGCTTTTGGACTTATCCAGGACGAGCACCGCAAGGGCGTCAGCCAGGGTTGGAATCACATGAACATGCGCGTGAAAGCTCGCGCCGAGTCGAGAGCAAAGTAGGAGGAATTATGTGCCCAGCATGCATCGCCAGTGTGGGAATAGTCGTGGGCAGCGTAGTGTCGGCCGGCGGGGCGACTGCGCTGGTGATGAAAGTTCTTCGTAGCAAAAAGACTGAGAAAAGCATTTCAAAGGAGAAGGAGCAGTGACGATGACGACAGGGACAATTGAAAGAACTGGAGCAAAAACAGTGTCACATGCGGAATGGCTTGCAGCACGCAAGCAGTTTCTTGCAAAAGAGAAAGAGTTCACGCATCTGCGCGATGCACTGAGCAAGCAACGACGTGAACTGCCGTGGGAAAAAGTCGAAAAGAACTATGTTTTCGAAGAGCCAAGGGGAAGGGTGACCCTTGGTGACCTGTTTGGCGGCTGCAGCCAGCTGCTGGTGTATCACTTCATGTTTGGTCCAGGATGGAAGGAAGGATGTCCCAGCTGCTCTTTTATCGCGGACCAGTTTGACTCCATAACCCCGCACATGGCGCAGAGAGACACGAGACTGGTCGCAGTATCGAGAGCCACGTTGGCGGAGATCGAAGCCTTCAAGAAGAGAATGGGTTGGAAGTTCCCGTGGGTGTCGTCGTTCGGAACTGATTTCAATTACGACTACGGTGTGTCGTTTTCGAAGGAAGAAATCGCGAGCGGGAAAGCGATCTACAATTACGAGACCTCAAGCTTCGAGTCCGAAGAAGGTCCAGGCGCGAGCGTGTTCTATCGCGAGGACGGCGAGATATTCCACACCTATTCAACCTACGGCCGGGGTCTGGACATGATGCTTAACGCGTACAATTTCATCGATCTCACGCCGAAGGGACGCGACGAGGATTCATTACCGTATCCGATGGCATGGGTGCGGCACCACGATAAGTACGAGGACACGAGCGCCCTGACCGCGAAATCAAAAGCTTCCTGCTGCTCAGAACATCAGAGGTAGCTGAGGTGAGGTTTCAAAGTTTCATGCAACGCTTCAAAGCGAGCCCTGAATTTCCTGCAGAACTTTGAAACCTCCCAAAGCTTTCGACCGTTTATTTGGAGAAGATGAAGAATGGGAACAATAGCCGCGCTGTGAATGTTTGTCGCGAGTGATCCTATTCTGAGTCGAGCCTCGCTTCAAGAATGACTTGTCGTGTTACACTTGCCGCCCAAACTGAGAACAGGTGCTTCTCAGTGCTCCGAGACTCGGCTTCTAATCGGGGGTCCTGTGGTCGCTCGTGTTCTACTTCTGGCACTATTCGCGGGTTCGGCGCTGGCGCAGAACGTCGTTCACTACACCACCACCAGCGACAATGTGAAATATGTCTTTGCGACCGCGGAGCCGGTGGCGCGGTTGCATCCCGGCGACATTCTGGACACCAATACTCTTGATTGCTTTGGCAACGCATTACGCAAGCCGGGCGACACGTTGAGCATGGCTAAAGGCGATAATCCGCTCGCAGGGCCGTTTTACATTGACGGGGCCGAACCTGGCGATACGCTGGTCGTAAAGATTCTCGATCTCCAGGTAGATGGAGATACCGGGGTCGGCGCATACTCTCCGGGTTTTGGCGCGCTCAGCAGTTCGCACTACACGCCTATGCTCGAGCAGCCTTTGAAGGAGCGTGTTTGGTTTTATCAAATTGATCATGCGTCCAATACCGCGACATACAAGGCGCTCGATTCGGACTTTTCGGTCAAGATACCGGTTCATCCCTTCTTTGGATGCATCGGCGTAGCTCCCGCGAATGGGGAGGCGCGCAGTTCGATCGTGCCCGCGGAGTTCGGCGGAAATATGGATTCGCCGGAAGCTAGCGTGGGCAACACCGCCTACTTTCCGGTGAACGTGAAGGGAGGGCTCTTTTATATCGGCGATGGACATGCCGCGATGGGCGACGGCGAAGTTGCCGGGTCGGCCATCGAGGTTCCGCTAAAGGCGCGCGTTCAATTCGATGTGATCAAAGGCCGCACGATCGAATGGCCGCAATTTGAAAACAGCGAAGCTATCATGACAGTCGGGGCTTACCGGCCCGTCGAGGATGCTGCTCGCATCGCTCTTACTGAATTGGTGCATTGGATTCATCGCGACTACGGCCTTTCCGATCTGGATGCCTATGAGTTGCTTTCAAAAGTCGCGAGGATACATTTGAACGAAATGGTCGACCCAAATTACGTCGTCGTGGCCTCCATCGAAA
>JBLNFC010000725.1:0-7597 GCA_050263355.1 Acidobacteriota bacterium | reverse complement strand
AAGAGAAGGTGTCGATCCGCACCGGAGCCGGCGTCAAATTCTGCACACTCATCGGCACCAGCGGTTGTCAATTCGAGTTCGAGGCGGCAATGGGAGTGCCGGAAGTCGGCGATGAGCTCTCAATCAGGTTAGCTTCCAGCGAAGTTCGAGGCATTCCGGTCTCAATGGGCAATCCGCATTTTGTACTTTTCGTTGACCGATTCGTCCATGGCTGGCAAGCTGAAGCTGCTGAAATCCAACGCCAGTCCGCGTTCCCCAAGGGCGTGAATGTCGAGCTAGTTGTGGTCGCTCATCCGCAGCAGATCGAGGCACGCTTCTTCGAACGTGGAGTGGGGGAGACGGAGTCCTCCGGGACCGGATCATGTGCGTCTGCCATCGCAGCCATTGCAACCAGCAGGGCAAAGTCGCCCGTCACGGTCGATACTCCCGGCGGCACTCAGACCGTCCGTTGGGACCAACAGGTCTACCTCCGAGGTAATGCGCAGCTCATCTGCCGCGGCGAATTTTTCGTTTAAGATGGGACTGCCGATGCCGCAGAATCCTGCCAAACCCCGTATCAAGCCCCCCGCCTTATTGCCAGGCGATCCCGTTGGCATCGTTGCGCCGGCAAGTAATATTCAGCCGGCCATGTTGCAGGCTGGTGTGGAAGGCTTGCGTAAGCTGGGGTATAAGCCCGTTTACCTGGGCTCCATCTTCGATCGCGACCTCTACTTCGCGGGAACGCTTGACCGGCGAGCGAAAGAACTGGAGGAGATGTTTGTCCGCGACGATGTGCGCGCCATCTTGTGCGCGCGCGGCGGCTATGGATCCAATTACTTGTTGAGCAAACTTGATCCGCAAAAGATTGTTCCCCACCCTAAAATTTTCATTGGCTACAGCGACATCACAAGCTTGCTCACCTGTTTCGCAGATGCCGCCGGCATGGTCACCTTTCACGGGCCCATGGTCACCAAAGATTTCGCAAACCCGGATGGGGTCGACCTTGCCTCATGGGAAGCGGCCGTTGGCGGCCTTTCGCATTGGAAACTCGATCTCGGTCCCGGCGTCGAAGCACTCGCCGAAGGTCAGGCCGAGGGCATCCTGTACGGCGGGTGTCTCTCCATGCTGGCTGCAAGCTTGGGCACGCCCCATGAAATCCGCACCGACGGCACCATCCTCTTTATCGAAGACATCGCTGCCAAGCCGTTTCAGATCGACCGCATGTTGATGCAATTGAAGCTCGCCGGAAAACTCAAAGAAGTCAGAGGTATTGTCTTTGGCGAAATGATCGATTGTCTCCAGAGCCGCGATCAGGATTACACGCTGAAGGAAGTCATTCTCCGCGTAGTCGGCGACTTGGGTATTCCGATCGCATATGGCCTGCGTTCGGGGCACGTGTCCCGCCGCAATGTTACCTTACCCATCGGTGTTCGAGCCGCTCTGGACGTTACCAACACACACATAAATATGGAGATTCTGGAATCGGCTACGACCCCTGTCGCGGTTCCGGTGCAAACCAAGTCATGACACAAAAGAAGCACATCCATCTGATCGGAATTTGCGGCACCGCCATGGCTTCGTTGGCCGGCATGCTCAGGCAACGCGGATTCAAAGTGACTGGCTCCGACGCCGCCTCCTATCCGCCGATGTCAGATTTCCTCGCCAGTCTCGAGATCCCTGTTTACCAGCCATTCAGTGCCATGAACCTGCAAACTCGCCCAGATCTCGTCGTGGTGGGCAATGCAATTTCACGCGGCAATGTGGAACTGGAACACGTTCTCGACGAGCACTTTCCGTTCTGCTCGCTGCCGCAGATCCTGCATGACGAATTTTTGCGTGGAAAAGAAGTGATCGTGGTCGCGGGAACCCACGGGAAGACTACCACCACCTCCATGCTCTCCTGGATCTTCCACACCTCAGGGCAGCAGCCCTCTTTTCTGATCGGTGGCATTGCGGAAAACTTCGGCAGCAGCTTCGCTCTGGGTCAAGGGAAACACTTCATCCTCGAGGGCGACGAATACGACACCGCTTTCTTCGATAAAGGTCCGAAATTCTTGCACTACTTCCCAGACTCGGTGATCCTCACCTCCGTCGAGTTCGATCATGCCGATATTTATAAGGACCTCGACGCGGTCGAAACATCCTTCAAGCGGCTTGTGAACCTCGTTCCCCGCCGCGGACGAATCATCGCCCACGATACCGGAGAGAGTGTGGAGCGCTGCGTTAACCGCGCCTTCTGCTCGGTTGAGCGCTACGGCGTTAGCTCTACTGCAACCTGGCGGGTCGCCAATCTAAGACTTGAGCCCAATCGCACCACCTGGAATGTGCTGCGCGACGGGCAACCATGGGCCGAATTCCAGTTTCAGCTCGGCGGCGAGTATAACGTTTGGAACGCCACCGCGGCCGCGGCGATGGCTGCTTCTTATGGCATCTCGAAAGAAGAAATCTCAGCCGCGCTCAAGACCTTCAAGAGCGTGAAACGACGCCTCGAGGTGAAAGCGCAGGTGAATGGCATCACCATCATTGATGACTTTGCCCATCATCCCACGGCCATCGCGGGAACCATGGCGGCCTTGCGCTCGCGCTATCCCGGTGCACGGCTCTGGGCGATCCTCGAACCGCGATCCAATACGCTTCGGCGCAATGTCTTCCAAAATGAGCTGGCAAAAAGTCTGGCGCTGGCTGATGAAGTTATTATTGCGGCGATTTTCAAGTCCGATGCGATTCCCGAAGCCGAGCGCCTCGACCTCGATGCCGTTGCAGCACAAATACACAGCTCCGGTCGGCGAGCTCAAGTCATTGCCGATGCCGATTCGATCGTTGCCAGCGCTGCTCCCCAAATGCGCGCGGGCGACGTGGTGGCAATTCTGTCCAACGGTGGTTTTGGCGGAATCTACGAGAAACTGCCCCAGCGATTGAGGCTGATCGCAGCTAATGCGTCGGCGCCCAACAAAAATTCCTTGCCAGCCTCGGTCAAAGCTTAGTCCCAGTTTGTTTTATGAGAACTTTGTAAGACAATAGCTCCACATCGGCGTGCTCGCCGTGCGGCATGATTCGGCGGCGAATCTGAGCAATCGGAGACTCTGGCCCGTGATCCGCACCCTCATCATGCTCGTATTCTGGACGGCTGCGTTGCCCTTCGCCGCCATCCTCGGATTCCCTTGGACCTTTCTCACCGGCAACGTCAACTTCCTCTACCGCATGGGTATGTGGGGTGCTTGGACCGGAGTGCGCTTAGCCGGCGTGAAGGTCGAGACTGTGGGTCTTGAGCAGGTTGATCCTCGCCGGACTTATATCTACATGGTGAACCACGTCTCCAATCTCGATCCGCCCATCGTGCTTCCGCTCATCCCTGGTCGAACGTCGGTGATGGTTAAGAAAGAGCTGTTTAAGTATCCGATCCTGGGCAAGATCATGCGGATTGGCGCGCTGGTCCCGGTGGACAGGGGAAACAGGGAAGCGGGTATCGCGGCCGTCCGAGAAGCCTCAGCTGTGCTTCGAAGCGGCATCAGCATGACCATCTTCGTCGAGGGAAAGCGCTCATGGGATGGCAAGCTTCTCCCCTTCAAAAAAGGGCCGTTCTATCTCGCGACGGAAGGATCGGTCCCGGTGATTCCAGTCACCATCGTCGGAACTCACGAAGCCATGCCCAAAGGCCGCTTTTCCGTGAAAAGCCGTACGGTGAAAATTATCTTCCACGAACCGATCGAGCCCGCCGAGTTCGGTTCCCGCGATTGCCTGATGCAGAGAGTTTGGCGAGTCATCAACGGAGCTCTTGCACCTGAGTATCAGCAGGCCGAGCCAAAACAAGTGCTGAACGGGAAGAACCGCTCCACAGCATAGTGCGCGTCATAACTCCGTCACTCTTGAAGCCTGATGCCGGGCAAAGCGTCTCCCGACCTCACCCTTCACTCCTGCTTCTTAGTAGCCTCGCGATTTCCGGCAGCCGATTGAACACTGCAACGCACCTGAGCCAAAGCTTGTTATCGACCGCAGGATAGCCACTCACCACAGCCTTCGCCGGAACGTCGTTGGGAATTCCGCTCTGCGCCGTGGCAATCGCGCCATCCCCAATTTTGCAGTGTCCTGCAACTCCAACTTGTCCGGCGAGAATCACGTCCTTTCCAACTTCTGTCGATCCAGCCAGTCCGACTTGGGCACACAGCAGAGTGTTTTCGCCGACGCTTGATCCGTGACCGACCTGAACCAGGTTGTCGATCTTCGCCCCCGCCGCAACATGAGTCTCACCGATGCTGGCGCGATCGATGCAGGCATTAGCCTGGACTTCGACATGATTTCCCAGCACCGCTGGACCCGACTGCACAATCTTGTGCCACTTCCCGCCATCATCCTTAGCGAATCCGAAGCCGTCAGCGCCGACGATTGCCCCATTCTGAAGCAGGACTGAATCTCCTAAATGACAGTGCTCTCGAACCACGGCATGAGCATGGGCAAAAAAATTCTTACCGATCCTCGCTCCACGATAGATCACGACGTGAGCCAACATCACAGCCCTGTCTCCAATCACCACATCTTCATCGATCACCACGTAAGGCCCAATGTGCGCGCCAGCGCCAATCTTGGCCGACGAATGCACTACCGCCGTCGGATGGATCCCCGGCGCATACTTCGGTGGCTGGTAAAAGAATTCGAGTGCCCGAGCGAACGCAAGGTAGGGATTCTTCGATCGCAAAACGGCCGTCGCCCCGGCAGGGAAGTCTTCCGACACAATAATGGCCGACGCTCGCGTGGTTCTCGCCGCACCCGCGTACCTGCGGTTAGCGACGAAGGTGAGCTGATGTTCCCCAGCTTCTTCGATTCCTGCGACCCCACTGATCTCAGTATCAGGCGATCCATTTTCAAGCCGTGCTCCCAAACGCGACGCGATTTCCGAAAGTTTCATAGCAAGGACCTTCTTCCGATGAACACGTGATTGTAATGGAGAGAAGTAGCGGGGAAGTTTAGGGAAGGCAGCGTTGATGGCAACCGGTTACTGATCTATTCGCCGAAGAGTTGAACCTGCCGTACGTCCTCTGCACCGGTTCGGCGGCGACGATGACTGCCGCCGATGACGGCCAAGACGTTGAGCGACGCCAGCGCGCTGCGCGGCACGAAAATGCGTTGCGTATTCGATCTCAGATCCGGCGGATTGATCAGAAACCCCTCAGGGGTGGTCTGGGTGAGATCGTTGGGCATCATCCCTTCCAGGATCTCGTTATCTTTAAACTTCAGCCGCACCCAAAGACCCTCGGTCCGCGGTCGGCTGGTGAAGGTCTTCCGGCTAAGCGTGTCCGAATCCGCAAATTCACGAACGAAGTAAACTCCCTTAATGTCCCGCAGATCGATGCCTACTACGTTCCCCGCCGTGTTCAACAATTCCAGCTTGCCCTCGTGGACAAAGTTCGTCGGCGAGACATAGCCATTGACCGAATCCCGGTCCATTTTGCGAACAATCACTTTCTTGTGAGTAGAAGGCATCGGGCTTTAGCGGAAATCGAGGCAGGACTAGTTGCTGGCCCGCTTCCTGACTGTGATTCTCGCACCAATCTTACAAAATCCCGAACTACTCAGGGATAACAGTAGCCAAACCGTTAACGGTGTGTTATTTTCTTTAGCTTGCCAAACGCCATCCTTTGCTTTATAAGTCTAATGAATAGAGATACTTAGAAAGAGGCACCCGGGCGTTCTCTTCGCCCTTCGCCGGCCCCTGTGGAAATCGCGCATCAGGTTGAGATCGGCAAGTTGGTAAAGCAGTCTGAACGATAGGCATGGCCGACTACATATACACATTGGAAATCCGGTTAACGCCGGACCAGCAGCGAGGTGTGACCCTGGTTCAGGACGCGGCCAGGGCCGCCGGCATGAATGTATACCTGACCGGCGGGGCAGTTCGAGACATTATCAGCGGTTTCACCATCCGCGACCTGGACTTTACCGTCCAAGGCAATCCTCTCAAGCTCCAGAAGGATCTCGAAAAGTCGGGCGTCAAGGTTCAAAGCACCGACGATGATCTGAAGCTTCTATATCTAACCCTACCCGGAAATGTGCGTGCCGAAGTGGCCATGGCACGGATCGAGCGCTACGACAAAGTGGGCAAGCCGCCGATCATCGCTCCGGGAACCATACTGGAAGACCTGCGCCGTCGAGACTTTACCGTCAATGCCATGGCGCTTTCCTTGAATCCCGGTTCGCGCGGGCTGCTGATGGACCCATACAACGGAGCAGCAGATATCGAAGCGAAACTGCTCAGGGCCCTGCATAACTACGCATTCGTTGAAGACCCCTCGCGGCTAATCCGCGCCAGCCGCTTCGCAGCCCGTTTTCACTGGCCGCTGGAAGAGCGCACCCAGCAGCGGTACGACTCGGCTAAAGAAAACAACTACATCGAATACATTTCCGACCGCGCTATCGGGTACGAAATCGAGCAGCTTGCGTACGAGGAGGACCCGCTCCACATTGTGCGGACGCTCGAAAAAGAAGATTGGCTGAAAGTTTTAAGTCCGCACTGGACGACTGCCAAGGTCGATACCGCTGGCCTCAGTCAGCTGATGAAAACACGGCAGCAGATGAACGACTTTGGCTACAGTCCCGATCCAGCGCCGGCCGTCCTCTACTTCCTCACCGCGCGGCTCAACGACAAAGAAATATCCGATCTTCGCAAACTGATCCCACGCAAGGGACTGGTCGAAGCCTGGCGCGACCTGGAAGACAACGCAAAAGAGCTGGCCAGAAAATTGAGCGGCAAGGAAGCGGCCACGCCGTCCCGCACCTGGAAACTGCTCTCCGATTCCAGTCCGGAGATGATTCTCTTCCTCGAAGTTACCGCGCGCCAGCAAGCCGTCGTTCAGAAGATCCGGAATTTCTTTGGCAAGTGGCGGCAAGTGCAACAGAAGCTGCCGTTACCCGAAATGGCAGAGCTGCACATCACCCCGCAATTGCCGGAATACCCCAAGATCGCGCACGACGCCTTCCTGCTCCTGCTGGACGGCAAATTGCGTTCCCGGACAGAAATCCTGAAGTTCCTAAAGCCGCTGGCTCCTCCGCCTCCACCCCCGCCGCCCCCTCCCCCCGCCCGGCGAGGACGAGCCGCCAAAGCAGCGGCCGCTGCGAGCGGCAATACAGCAGTTGCGCCTGCTGCTGCTGCACCCACTACTAAGAAGAAAGGGAAGCAGGGACCGGGCCCGGTAATGGCGACCCCTCCACCCCCCGCTGCCGCGCCAGCTAAAACGCCTGCCAAGGCAACCCCGGCAAAGCCAAGTTCAGCAAAAGCAGCTAAGAGCGCTGCCCCAAAAAAGGCTCCGAAGCGTCCCGCCAAGAAGGTGAAGAAGCGTCACTGACCAGACTCACTCGGTCTCATTTCGAGTCAAAGACACCCTTCTTCCTGACCCGATCATCCAAATCAGAGTAGCTTCCAGTGAAGCGAACGGCGCTATAATTGATTTATGCGGCACGTGCTCATTGCCGGGCTGGTCGCAACCCTTCTGACTTTGCCAGTGTGTGCTCAAATGCATGGCGGACGGGGCGGTTCCTTCGGACACTCCTTCGCTCCACACGGTTCGGGCTTCGCACATTCAGCGTCAAGCTTCAACCATTTCGGCGGCAGCTTTGGCCCCCGCTT
>JBLNFC010000724.1:0-3531 GCA_050263355.1 Acidobacteriota bacterium | reverse complement strand
GCAGTGCTTTTTCGAAGGCGTCGCACATTCCTTGTTTGCTTTGTAGCAATTTTCCTGGCAGCCCTCCTCTATGCTGTTCTGCTGCCCTCGTACGAGTCACAGATGAAGATCCTGGTGCGCCGGGGGCGAGTGGATCCTCCCATGATGCCTCAGCCCACCGGCAGCTCGGAATATTCACGCTTCGATGTGACCGAGGAAGAACTCAACTCGGAAGTCGAATTGTTGCGAGACGACGACATTCTTCGCAAAGTTGTTCTGGTTCATCATCTGGATCAGCGTGAGAAAAAGTGGTGGAACAAGGACGAGGAGACCTCAATAGCGCGCGCGACCCGTCGCCTTGCTTCCAGACTTACGGTCGAGCCCCTGCGCAAAACACGCATGATTGTCGTACGGTACAGGTCGTCAGACCCCGCTCAGTCCGGCCGAGTGCTCCGAAGCCTTGCCGACTTTTACCAAGCCAAGCACCTGGAGGTGCACCGCCCGTCGGGAGAATTCGGTTTCTTCGAACAACAAGCGGAAAAATACGGGAAAGATCTGGAAACCGCAGAGAGCGCGTTGCTGGCAATGATGGAAGATTCGGGAACCATCATGGCTGCCCAGGAGCGAGACGCAGCGTTGCAGAAACTCAGCGACGCAGAAGCGCGCTATCAAGAAATCCCCATTGCCGTGCACGCAACCGAAGTTCGCATACAGGCTCTCCAAGCCATGCTGGCAAATCAGCCGGAGCGCCGCAC
Organism: Acidobacteriota bacterium; assembly: GCA_050263355.1. Taxonomy (GTDB): domain Bacteria; phylum Acidobacteriota; class Terriglobia; order Terriglobales; family Acidobacteriaceae; genus Gp1-AA122. Next base: position 2,797 of record JBLNFC010000724.1, on the reverse strand, counting down.
GAGTGAGATCCGCAGCTCCGACAATCAGCAACTGATGGAGAAAATGAAGTCGGCCCTGCTTAACCTGAACCTGAAGCGAACGGAGTTGCTCACCAAGTTTCAGCCGAGTTATCGACTGGTGCAGGAAGTGGACCAACAAATTGCAGAAACGAAAGCGGCAATAGCGGCCGAAATCGACAATCCGCTCCGGGAAGAGACCACCGCACCTGACGCAGAACACGATTGGGCGCAATCTGAGATGAACAAGGCACAAGTAGAACTCAAGGGCTTGCAGGCTCGAGCGGTGGGCGAGCATCAACTACTGGCTGCATATCAGGAAAGGGTCCGCAGCCTGGGGCGAAACTCTATTGAGCAACAACGACTGTTGCGTAATGCCAAGACAGCGGAAGAGACCTACATCCTTTACCAGAAAAAACGCGAGGAAGCACGCATTGGCGACGCCCTCGATGAACGCGGGATCGTGAATGTGGCAATGATCCAGCCGGCCCGGACGCCAGCGCTACCACAGCGATCGCCCTGGTCTGTGTCTCTAGCCGGATTCTTGATTGCGGTGGTTGTGAGTGCCGGAGCTTCGTTCGCCGCCGATTATGTGCATCCCGGATTCCGCAGTCCGTCGGAACTTGCCGCATTTCTGGACACGCCAGTGCTTGCTTCTTTGCCCTCTGCCAATCGCAGATTTCTGGAAGGGGATGTGCAATCGTGAGCGCCGCTTCGGACATACTCGTAAGCGCCGATCAAGACGAGATCGCGTCGCGCGAACGCAGCCAGAGTTCCCGTGATCCGCAGACTGGTGGGGCATTCGCCGCCACTACCACGCGTGATTCATGGGCTCAGGAAACGGTTTCATCCCAGCCACTCTCGGCAAGAACGTCGGCATGGAATCCCGAGAGCTTTGCGCAACAACAGATCTTAAGTCTCGTGCAAAGAGTCTTTTTCCCGGGATGGCCCCGCGCGTCACGCCAGGTAGTGTTCAGTTCGGTGGACGGATATGCCGATTCGGGAAGCATCTGCGCTCGCGTAAGTATCACAATGTCTGAACGCGTTCCAGGAACAGTCTGTGTGATAGAGGCCGACAGAAACGGTATGTCTCTGCAGCGTGCTCTCGAAAGCACGGGCAGGCCGGAGACATATCCCGGAGGCAAAGGAATCAGAGTCGGCCATCGTGTGCGGGAAAACCTATGGCTGTTGCGTGTCGACGAGCTCCTGGAGACGCAAACCTTCAGCCTAGTGGGTGTGCGCAGCCGGCTTAGTGAACTCCGTCGCCAGTTTGATTACACGGTAATTCATGCGCCAGCAGTGGGCACATGCAGTGAGACCGGATTTCTGGGACAGATTGCTGATGGAGTGATTTTGGTTGTAGATGAGCGCAATACAAGACGGGCCATAGCACGTGAGGCAAAACAGATTCTAATCGCGGCGAACGCCCGGCTACTTGGCGTCGTCATCAACGATCGGCAGTTCCCTATTCCCGAGACGATCTATCGCAAGCTGTAAGGCGCACCGAAAACCTTGGTATGAGTGATTTTCTATTTCCACAGCGGGACTCGAATGGCGGAGCCATGCGCACCAGCAGCGCTGTCTGGGAACATGTGTCAGCTGCGCAGCCACTCTGGTATGCGATCAGAGTACGGCCAAGATTCGAAAAGAGGGCGGAATTGCAGCTGCGCAACAAAGGAATAGAAACCTTCCTGCCTGTTGTACGTCAGGTGCGCTGGTGGAGCGATCGCCGCAAGGTGATTGAGACTCCGTTGTTTTCTGGTTATGAGTTCGTGCGCATTCAGATCTCACCCGAAGAGCGGTTGCGCGTCCTACAAACACGCGGCGTCATGAACTTTGTGGGAGCTGCGGCTGGCGGCACGGCGATAACCGCCAGCCAAGTGGAAGATCTTCGGCGTCTGCTCGACAGCACTGCGGAGTGTTCTATCCGTCCTTTTCTACGAACGGGCCAGCGGGTACGCATCCGAGGCGGATCCTTGGATGGCGTCGAAGGCATCTTGCAGGAGAACGCGCATAGTCACCTGATCCTCTCGATCGAATGTATCCAGCGATCGATTGCGATTCGAATTGAAGGTTATGAGCTCGAACCAGTCTAGATGTTGAATCCAGTGAATGGGCCCGCAGTGATCCCAAGCAGCAAGCTCCTGCGGGACGCCTCGGTTGCGCGAAGCATCCCCGGGCTCGGTTCGCGGCGTGGGACCGCGCCCAAGAAGCCGGCGCAGTCAACCAGTAGCTCTCCTCGCTTCAGTATCCGAAGGCCAACGGTTTCTCTCGCAGACATCAACGCTGCGACGAGATCAGATCTAAGCTTCACTTTTCCTGAGCATACTGGCGCGATCGACATGCGTTTTCTTGCGGCCACCCTCAGGACATTTCTGCTCGCCGGCATTAGCCTGGCCGTCGTATGCATCCCGGCGATGGGCTCATGGCTAGCCGATGACGCGCTTTGGAAACGTGCCGGGGACATTTGTGTTCAGCTTGTCAGCCGCGACCTCGGCCTCGTGCTTATCTGGGGTGTGCTGGTAAGCCTGTTCCGCCAAGTTCTTAATCAAACGATGTCCACAGGCGGGCAAACGAGGTACTGGACGATCGAGGGGAATTGCACCGTCCTATCGGCGGCGATTGTCGCAGGATCGATCTATTTATCCGACGTGAGAACTGAGAGTCGCCTGATGCTGTTCAGCGCTCTCGCCGTCAACTTAGCCAGCACAGCTGGATGGCTGGCGTTCAGGAACCTGCTCTGTCGTGATCAAGACCGCAGCCCGGGACAAAAGAAAAACGTATTGATCGTTGGAGCGGG
>JBLNFC010000723.1:0-3287 GCA_050263355.1 Acidobacteriota bacterium | reverse complement strand
CAAATGGCATCTTCCGTAAGGCAAGCCAGTCGGATCTCTTCACACTGGTTGTGCGCCTCCATTTCAAGTTTGTGCTTGTTCAAAGGGTGGTTGCGAACATTAAGCTCGGCCGGACGGAAGGTCCCGATCATGAGCAGTGCTCGGCTGCCGATACGCCCGGACAAGTAGCGCAAGAGGTCGATGCTTGGCGCGTCCGCTTCGTGAAGGTCCTCCAGCCAAATGACCAGTGTTCTGTTAGTGGCGAGCGCCTCGAGCATATCTCCCATTTCACGCAACATCCGCTGCTTAGTCGCTCCGATCGTCTCAGCTCTTAACTGCTCCAGCAGCGCGGGAGAATTGAACACAGCGGGGAATTGCAGGCACCATGTAGGCGCGTATGTTCGTAGCAGCCGAGCTACGACTTCTCGGTGGGGGCCGAACAGTAAGCCAGCAAGAGCATCCAAGAACGGGCCATAAGCCTCCCCCGTTCCATACTGCTCGATACAGCGGCCTCGCGCGGCTATATAGGTAGGGTGCTGGTTCTGCATACGGTAAATGAACTCAGCAACCAGCGTGCTCTTTCCCATCCCTGGTTCACCAGTCACGAACAACACTCGTCCGTGGGACTCCGACGTTTGTAACAAGGCATTGATCAGCTTGGCCAACTCTAGTTCGCGACCGACAACAATTTGCTCTGTATGCTGAGTTATAAATGCATCAAGGCATACTGACTCATCGGCTTGTGCTTTGCATAATCCCGGTTGTAAAAGGTCGCTGGCGGGTATGTCTTCAAGGTGTTTCACGACGGACTCAATCGGTTGGGACGGCAAGGGTCGGTGCACCGGGGCTAGAAAGCGGTACCCACAACGAGGCAAAGTTTCAATGAAGGCAGGGGATTCAGCGCAATCACAAAGTACTTCCCGCAACCTATTTATTGCATTATTCAGTCCGTGGTTGAAGTCGCCAGAGCTTGCCATCGGCCAGAGTTTCTGGCGGAGTTCCTCCCGAGTGACGACCTCCCCTGGTCGATCAACTAAAGTGGCGAGAACTTGGAAAGGTTGATACTGCATTTTCAGTGGACGACCGGACTTCCAGATCCGGGCGCTTTGAAGATCGACTTCAAACGCACCGAAGCGCACTGTACGCGGCTGCTGATTGGAGGGATATGACACTGACACCCTGCCTAAATCGAAAACGAGGGTTAAATCCGGACCCCAAGTGTCAGTCACTTTACCACGAATGAATTTAGGAACGGCAAGCACTTAAAAGTGAAAGGAAAGATTGGAGAGATGACCAACGTAGATTGTTTTCAATAAATTGCTCCGTGACGTGCTCGTGACCTTCTCGTGTCTTGCTCATATGGCGCTTCCGACCGCAAACTCAGCCGGTTTTGAGGAGATACTGAGATGCCAAAGCTCAACGGATCTGGTTTCCGCGTACGCCATTGCCCAATTGTTATCCTTGCGATTCTCCTCGTCGGTACCGCTGCCGCACAGAATGCAGTCATCGATTGGGACGCAATTGCTTCGACCACTATCATTACTAACGGCAGCACCGCAGCGAACGTAACCGGAACGGCCCCTGGCGCGACTACCGCAGGTGGAGCGGGTATTTACCTTGCCTTCGTTCACCTTGCAATGTACAACGCAATTGAGGCGATAGAGGGGAAGTATCAGCCGTATTTCTTCTCGCTCAATGCTCCCAAAGATGCGTCGAAAGACGCTGCTGCTATAGCGGCTGCCCATCGAGTTCTCGTCAGTTATTTCCCCGATCAAACGGCACTGCTCGAACCGCAATTCGCTCAGTCAATGGCTGCAATTCAAGACGGACGAGAGAAAATGGATGGAATTTCTGTCGGCGAATCTGCGGCCGCGACTCTGATATCCATGCGGGTGAATGACGGGCGTGGCGCAAATGTACCCTACAGCTACCCGGGTTCCCCTGAACCGGGAGTTTGGGTCCCAACACCGCCCGCATTCCTGCAGCCGCTTACGCCGTGGGTCGGTCAGATGAAGCCCCTTACGATGACGGAGCCGTCCGAGTTTCTTCCGCCCGGCCCACCCGATCTTGGTAGCAAAGAGTGGGCACGAGACTATAACGAAACCAAAAGCCTCGGTTCCGCAACGAGCAGTCTTCGGACCCCGGAGCAGACTGAAGTCGGCCTGTTCTGGACCGAACACACCGCACAGCTTTACTCAAGGACACTTCGCCAGCTTGCGACTGAGAAGCAGTTAGATCTGGCCTCCTCGGCACGCCTCTTTGCGATGTTGTGGACGGGGTACACAGATGCCTTCATTGGGTGCATGAATGCAAAATATGCTTTCAGTTTTTGGAGGCCAGTAACGGCAATCCAGAACGGCGATATCGACGCTAATCCAGACACATTGCCCGACCCATCATGGACACCCTTAGGAACTACCCCCAACCATCCTGAATACCCCGCAGCACACGGGTGCGTCTCAGGGGCGGTAGCGAGCACGCTTACCCGTTTCTTCGACCAGGACACACCCCTGAACTTCGCAGTGAGTAGCATCGTGACGAACACCAGTCACAGCTTTGCCACTCCCCGAGACCTTGAGCGCGAAGTGTTTAACGCCCGAATATATGCTGGGTTTCACTATCGTCACTCTCTTCGCGACGGATTTCACTTAGGGCACGAAGTAGTGCAACAAATGCTGAAAAATTTCTTCAACGCCCGACCCGCAAGACTAGCGGTTGACTAAATGTGGCGAAGTTCCGCGTTACATCTCACTCTGAGCGCTTGAACGTTTTTCCGGCGAGTGACGATTGCGCGTGTGCGACTCAGCGCGTTTGGGGGACACCATGACCTCAATCGACAGGATTGTCAGAAAGAAGTTCCGAGCTTTCTTTCAGGGCGTTCTTGTACTCAGCCTTGCTGCGCTTCTGCAGGCGAGGGCGCACATTCAAGAAATAACTGTCCACTATCAACAAAGTCGCAAATTCAACGCGATGCTTGTTATCGCTCAGGTCAATGGGAAAGCTGCTGTCCTCATCGTCGATACAGGATCGAGTCGAACTATGATCAGCCCCGAGCTGGTTGCGAATCGAAATATGTCAGCGAAGTTTCCAGTGTCGTTCCCATTCGCTGGACGATCGGAGGTTTCTAGTTGGGGGGAAGCTTCGCTCCAAGTGGGTTGGAAGAGATGGAAGCAGCATCTCGTCGTGGTTCAAGATCAAGCCGAACTCCGACGAATTTTCGGACAGCAAATTGACGGCATTCTGGGCCAGGACATACTCGGGGAATTCCGTAGGGTGATCATCGATTCAGAGCATCACACACTTACTCT
>JBLNFC010000722.1:0-4260 GCA_050263355.1 Acidobacteriota bacterium | reverse complement strand
ATACTCCGGCGCTCCCCCGACCAGCGGTGCATAACCTCGAAGATGATCCCATGTCAGACCTTTAAGGGTAATCGTCACTTTGCCTCTGTCGACGAGCGCCGTTTCACGCTTCGATTGCTGCCGGACGCACAGCAACAAGCAGGATGTGCTCGCAATACATGACCACTTCGTTTCTTTGATTAAGCACTTCGCAAGCTTCAATCACGCGGCCAAGTTCCTTGCGCTTCGGATCCTCCTGCTTGTCTTTCACCGTGATGCGGGTTCGAATCGTATCGGAAATGAATACTGGCTTCGGAAAGCGTAATTTGTCATACCCGTAGGTGAAGGCGACCGGATTGATCTGACTGGCCGTCAATCCAATGCCGATCGTAAAAGTCATGGTCCCGTGTGCGATACGTTGTCCGAATGGAGTAGTGCGGGCGAACTCGGCATCAACATGGTGAGGAAAATAGTCACCGCTGTGCCCGGCATGGATGACAAGGTCCGCTTCGGTGATCGTGCGCCCTGACGTTTCCCGTTGTGAGCCCACAACGTAATCTTCGTAATATTCGGTCTTCGTCATCGGGAATCTCGATGTGCAGCAAGCAGCGGTCTACGGCCGCCAATCGCCTGCGACAGTTTCAACGCAGCTTCGGCTAGCTGCTCTTTGACCTGCGGCGGGCCGACATTATCCCCGATTCGGCCGAGAAAGGGGAAGGAGATCGCTGCCACCGCCTCACCATGCTGATTCAAAATCGGGAAACTGATGTTTACCACTCCGTGCACCTGGTAACTTCCGAGCTCCTCGTAACCACGCTGTCGGATTTCGCCGAGATGGTGATCCAGACCTAGAGGAACGCGTGCCTTGAATTTTCGGCGCCAGCAAGCAAGTGTGTGCGACCGGTACTCTGAGCTATGAAAGGCAAGGATTACGTGCCCAGAAGCGGTGTTGAGCAGGTCAATAATGGCTCCCGTGCGCACCGAGAACCCCATATGCACGGGCGCTTCAACACACGCAACGACCACGACATCGCCATTGCTGGGCATCGCGAGATGACACGACTGACCTGTTTTCGCCGCTACTCGCTGCATCAAGGGTCGGGCAATAGTAAGCAGGTGCTGTAATGGGTGATGGCGATGCGCTATTTCAAACAACTTCAACGTGAGTTGGTAGCGTTCCTCGGGTCCAACATCGGTGATGTACCCGCGCTCCTCGAGACAAACCATCATGCGGAAAAGCTCGCCGACTGTCCGGCCAAGCCGGCGCGATATCTCACTGCGGGTCAGCCCCTCAGTTTCACTTGCCAGCAGTTCGAGGATGTCTAAACCCTTATCTAGAGCCGGGGCAGCATAGCGCGACTTATTGCGCAACATTCGCCCTCGAGAGGTGTGCGTGGACAGCATAAGCTTCCAGTAGCCTACACATTTTCTCTAATGAAAACAACATTTCATATATACAATAATCGCGGGAGAGGCATGTGACCACAGATATTGTCAGCAGCAATCCTGCACAAAAGCCGCTTGAGGGCGTTCTCGTAATCGATTTTAGCCAGTTTCTTTCTGGTTCCCTGGCCACGCTTCGCCTGGCCGACCTGGGCGCACGGGTAATTAAGATCGAGCGGCCAGGAACCGGGGATCTCGGGCGCTCTCTGTATTTAAGCGATACCGATGTGCACGGAGAGAACACATTGTTCCATGCAATAAACCGTAACAAGGAGAGCTTCGCTGCGGATTTGAAAGATCGCCAGCATCTCGGGCAGTTGCGTCGCCTGATCGCACGTGCGGATGTTATGGTCCAGAACTTTCGCCCCGGTGTCATGGAGCGCCTTGGCTTTGGTTTCGATGCCGTCTACAAAATCAATCCCCGCATCGTCTATGCAGAGGTGAGCGGATATGGCAACGCCGAGGCGTGGCGCGAAAGACCGGGGCAGGATTTGCTGGCACAAGCGCGCTCCGGGATCATGTGGCTGAGCGGCAATGAGGGCGACCCGCCAACACCGATGGCACTTGCCATAGCCGACATGCTGGCGGGGCACAACCTTTGTGAGGGAATTCTGGCGTGCCTGGTGCGCAGAGGCGTCACTAATCGAGGCGGATACGTTGAGACCAGCCTGATTGAAGCATTACTTGATTTTCAATTCGAGGTGCTCACGACGCACATGAACGATGGTCATCGGCCACCGCGGCGCGCCGCTTTTCGAAATGCGCACGCTTACCTGGCCGCCCCATACGGTGTTTACGATACATCGAACGGATACATGGCATTGGCAATGACCCATCTCCCAACGCTTGGCTCTTTGCTTGACTTGCCGGAACTCAAAGCGATCACTGACTCGGCGGAAGGCTTCCGCCGGAGAGACGAGATCAAGAAGATGATCGCTGCACGGTTGAAAGAGCAAACAACCGAGCACTGGCTGCAAATTCTGAATGCCGCAGACGTATGGTGTGCCGAGGTGCTTGACTGGCCTAAGCTCTTCGCGACTGAAGCTTTCCAGCAATTGGCTATGACGCAGACCTTAGGGGATGCGCAAGGAATTAAAGTTATCACTACCAGGTGCCCAATTCGCCTCGATAGAGGCACCCTGACAAGTGAACGGCTCGCGCCCAGGGTTGGACAGCACACTGAAGCCATCAGGCAGGAATTCAATCTTAGTTAGTCCGAGCGTTCATTTTCCTCCGAGCCGATAGATGCGAATGGCATTGTGGTAGAAAAGTTTTTGCTGGTTCGATTCGCCCGCGCTTTGAGTGATCACACGGAGAGCACTCACCCATTCCCTATACGTTGCTGAAAGGGTACAAACTGGCCAATCGCTACCGAATATGACGCGATCCCATCCGAAGCAGGAGAGTACGTGATCAACATAGGGACGCAGGTCCTCCGCAGTCCAATTGGCCGGGTCGGCATAGGCAACCAGTCCCGAGATCTTGCAGTTTACGTTTGGGAAGTTTGCCAGCTCGGCGATATCTCTGCGCCATGGCTCGAAGATCCGATCCTTGACCCGAGGCACTCCACAGTGGTCCAGGATAAAAGTCACATCGGGGCAGCTACGAACAAGATTGATAGCAATTGGGAGTTGCCGGTCAAGAACGCATATATCGTATGAGAGTCCGTAGTCAGCAAGCGTTGCGATGTTCTCGATGAAGATCGGTTGCTGGCCCAGTTCGTCAGGTTGAGTGTGCAGTACCCGGCGAATCCCTTTCAGCTTCGGATGGCCAACGATTTTTTCGACAAAGGATCGGAAGTCTGTGTCTTCTGGTCGCGCGGAGGCCACAACGCCTTCCAGCGGGTTGTCGGGTTGCCCGGAAAGTTCCAGCAGGTGCTGAGTTTCAGCCAGCATGTAAGGCTCATCAACGTCGGCTTCGAGGTGTACTGTTTTCGCGACCTCTAGTCCATGCGCGGCTTCCAGGTAATCGGCCATTCGGAAAGAGCGATTCAAGGTCGGAAATGAATGCAGCCAGGAATAGCGAAATGACTCCAAGTCCCACAAATGTTGGTGTGTGTCTACTATGCGCATGATGTTTTGCACGAGACGGGGAATCTAGCCGTATGTGAAACTCCTGTCAACAGCACATCTGAACGCGGGCAGACGCAAGTCGAGCGCCGGGTATTTCAGTCAATGAAACTCTGCATTCTCTGTTGAAGTTGCGCAGCGTGATTGGTATAAGCCTGTCTCAGAAAGTAAAAAACTTACATGACCTCATTTCCGAAGCTCGATTACAAGCCGAGAATGCCGCAGCGCACAGATCATGGAATTGGGATCATCGGTGCGGGAGGCATTGTCAACTATGCGCATTTGCCAGCTTATAAAAGAGCGGGCTTCAAGGTGGTCGGAATAACCGACCAGAACATTGAGCAGGCGGAGCGAACGGCAAAGGAACACGGCATTCCGAAAGTGTATCGAAATGTGGCCGAGTTATTGAGCGACAACGAAGTTGAGGTCACAGACATCGCCGTATACCCGTCCGTACAAATGGGAATTGTCGAACAGGTTACCGCAGCCGGCAAACACCTGCTTTGCCAAAAACCTTTTGCCGACGAATACGCGAAGGCCGTGCGCAGCGTAGAACTAGCAGAGCGTGCAAAGGTGAAGCTCGCCGTGAATCAGCAAATGCGGTGGGATGCCGGCATTCGATGCGCGCGCATGCTGATGGATCAGGGTTGGCTTGGAGCACCGACTTACGCCACAATCCAGGTCCACTGCAACACCGACTGGAGTCTCTGGCCTTGGATCTACGAGGGTAAACATCTCGAAATAATGTTTCATAGTATTCACTACATTG
>JBLNFC010000721.1:0-4184 GCA_050263355.1 Acidobacteriota bacterium | reverse complement strand
GGCGACGAGACAAACCAGGACAACGGTGGCTCGACGAGTGTGCAGAATCGTCTGAGTGGAAGGCGAGTGTTCGGGCGTGCTTCCCATTTCGTCGTACTCTCCCAGCGAACACTACGTCTAGGGACTGGCTATTGTAAGCAGTGTTTGCCCTCTCAGTGTTGCGATTCCTTTATCACAAGAGGGGACTGGGCCGAATCGTACAGCAATATAAACGCATTCGATGCGCAAATACATTGCTCACCAGCAACTTCAGAGAGGTAGTTGTCAGAGGTAGCTGTCGAAACCAGGCGATAACGCTCATTAAGGATTTTGAGCTCAGCTCTAAAGCGAGACGCAACGCTTGAGCAGGAGCAAACATGGGCATAGGAAAAATTTCGGGTCACAGGGCAGAATCGCTGTACAGCGGTTCAGGTATTTGTTAGGTAAGAATTTCCTTCATCGCAAGCTCGATTTCCAGGTCTGCTCAGGCAAGTGACCATCTCCCCGTCGGTCCAACTCATTGAAGCAGGGGAATATTGCGAGACATTGAGGTTACAGCTTATTGCCTGCCCGACTTCCAGGAAGCAGAGCACATTTGCCCAGATGAATGGCATTTCGAATGCACGGTCGAAGGTGTGCTCGCAGGCTAATTGCTGAGCAGCCCAAAAGTGGCCTGCGGCAGGACCGCGCCACCGTGAAGCGAATTAGAGCAATATGGGTTATGTTTTTTTTGCTGTTGGCTACCTGCGGAGCGTTGTGCCAGAGCCAAGGCCCGTCCGCTGACTTAGGGTTAGAGTATGTTGGCCCAGACTCACACGAAGTGCACCGCCAGGAGCTGCGTACGTGGAAATCGCTGCCCGATGCTCCGTCAGCACAGCCTCCAACCCAAGCAGAGAAATTTCGCACGTTTGTCGATGACGCGCGCTCGCCTTTGACATTCGGAGCGGCTGGCGTCAACGCTGGCATAATGCGCGAAACCGAACTGGGACGCCTCAGTTCCGGAGACCAAGCCAGCCTGATGAGTCTGTACCAAGGGGCGCTCATTCAAAAAGAGTCCGGCGCATTCTTTAGTAAGTACTTGTATCCGGCACTTCTCAAGCAGGACCCGCGCTATCACCCTTCGAACAGCGGGAGTTTCTTGGGGCGCGTTACATACGCCGCTTCACGCATAGCAATCACGCGGAATGACTCCGGAGAGAGGACACTCAACACATCGTATTTCCTCGGGGTGCTGACTTCGGTCGCGATCTCCACTGCTTACCGTCCATATTGGACACGTTCCACTTCGGCGATCTTCGAAACGTTTGGCTCGACGATTGGCAGCGACGCGGGCATTAACCTTCTACACGAGTTTGGGCCGGGCATCCGGCAAATAGTGCAGCGACGCGCGCCGAAGTTCGTGTCTAGGATCGAAGAACGTATCACCAACGATCGGACCTTGAGCGACGTCATCACCACTCCAAGATAGGTTTTTCAGCCGCAAATACCGCTAAACGCGTTTTCCCAAACTTTGCGGCAGACTCTAAGTTGAACGCGTCCTAGAATAGATCTCAAGGCAGAGTTGTCCCCGGATGTCGCCGAAGCCACACCCCGAATCCACTGCCCAGAGCGCTCTAAGGCTCGCCCTCGTCGTGGCCTTCCTGATTGCTTGCCCTATGCTGCACCCAAGGGCCGCGAAAACCGGAAAAGTGCTGGGTGTGATCTTCACGATCGGGTCTGATCGAGTACGGACTCTCTGGCCTAACGCTCATGTATGTCTGAAAAACCTCGGCACAAACAGCGTGATTTGCAAGGTATCCGATGATCTTGGGGCATACGCATTCACCGGGGTTCCGGTTGGCAACTATGAAATTACAGTGACTCTGGCCAGATTCGAGACCAGCGTGAAACGCTTCACGCTCGGGAGAGCTGGCCTACCGCTCGATCTTCAGCTGGTCCTTAAGGAGCACAAAGAGACAGTCACCGTACGCGCCCAGCCCCCAGGTGTGGATCTTACCGCGAGTTCGGGTGGAACTCCTGAACTCACACCGGACATACTAAAATCTGTCATTCGGCTGAATCAGGATTTCCAGGAGGCTCTGCCCCTCCTCCCCGGCGTAGTGCGCGGTTTCGACGGGCTCATCCGCATCAAGGGTGGGCGGGCCAACCAGACCAACACCCTTGTGAACACCGCCAGCGTGCTCGATCCATTCACCGGGCAAGCTGCACTGCGCATACCCGCGATTGCTGTACGCTCGGTGCGCGTGCTCTCCAATCCCTTTTCAGCCGAGTACGGCAGGTTCGCCAGTGGGGTCGTCGACGTGAATACGCGGGGTGGGACTGACGAATGGAAATGGCTCTTTGAAGATCCGATCCCGCGCTTCCGGTGGATCGACTATCAAACCCACGGAGTCGAAAGCGCTTCCCCGCATCTCACCTTTGCCGGTCCGATTAAACGAGGCACGCTTTACCTCTTTCAGTCTTTGGGCTATGGATATGACACGGTACGAGTGCCTTCTCTCCCCAATCCTGACAATGTGCGAGTAGTGGAGACAGTCACGTCCTACACGCAGCTCGACTGGAATCCCAAACCCAATCACCAATTCACTGCAGTCCTCACGGCCGACCCGCAGAACACCAAATTCGCCAACATCGATACTTTCGACCCACAGCCAGTCGCGGCCAATTACCACCAGCGTGGCTTCTTCGCCTCGGCAACACATCGTTGGATTCTAGCCAATGGCGGATTCGTCCAGTCGTTGTTCTCGGCCAAGCGTCTCGATGCCCACGTGCTTCCCGCCAGCGCTGCTCCCGGGGAAATGACACTGTTTCCCGAGCAGAACTCCGGCACTTATTTTGAGGATCAGGACCGGCGGACGCGCCTGTACCAGTGGTCTCAGACTTTGCATGTTCGGCCGTTCCAAGTCGCCGGCCGCCATCTTGTGGCATTAGGGTACTCGTACGATCGCTCCACGTATAGCGGTGCCGTTACCAACTTTCCTGTGACTGTGCTGCGCGAAGACCAGAGCCTCACCAGCCGGATTACCTACGAACCCACAATCGCTTCCGATACGGGGAAAAAAGAGTTGGCACTCTTCGCTCAGGATAACTGGCAGATACACCCGCGGCTGGCTCTGGACCTCGGTGTGCGACTCGATACCGACAGTCTCGCCGCTGAGACAGCCGACGTTGCCCCTCGCATCGGATTCGTCTGTGCTGCCACCGAGGATAACCGCTCGGCAATTCGTGGCGGCTTCGGCTTGTTCTTCGACAAGATTCCCATCAACGCTGCGCTGTTCGCGAAGTTTCCTGCCCAGACCATCACTGGCTATGCGAGCGACGGTCTTGTGGTCATCCATGGTCCGACTGCATTTCCTCACGTCATTGCGACATCCGATGGCCGCCTCCACGTACCTTATAGTCTGGGATGGGACCTACAGTTCGATCGGGAGCTACGTCCTAACGTCCTGCTGCGCCTTGGCTATGAACAGCGCGAGGTGCATCGCGAGCTGTATGTTGATCCCTACGAGGCTTCGAGCTCAGGCGCGCAATTGCGACTGTTGAATTCGGGTCGGCAGAGCTACCGGGAATTCCTTGCCTTGTTGCGTTGGCGTACCGGAGAGCGCACCACGCTGTACGCGAGCTATACGCGTTCCAAGGCCAAGGGCGAATTGAACGACTACAACCAGTTCTTCGGCAACTTTCCTTACCCGCTGATTCGGCCGAACCAGTTCGGAATAGTGTCCATCGACGCTCCCGATCGTGGCCTGTTCTGGGGCGTTATTGGGCTGCCGCATAAGCTGGATTTCATCCCAATCCTCGATGTACATACCGGCTTCCCCTTCTCGAAACTCGACCAAGACTGGAACTATTTAGGTCTGCGCAACCAGGCGGGGCGCTTTCCGGTCTTCGTTGGTCTCGACACGAAATTTCAATATCCCATCGACTTCACCTATCGCAAACATCGCATCCAGTTCCGCGCAGGCCTGAGCATCCTGAACGTCTTGAATTATGCAAATCCTCGCGATGTGCAGCAGTACACTTTGTCACCAAATTATGGCCGCTTCTACAACTCCATCGGCCGGCTGTGGCGAATCGACGGGGACTTTGATTTCTGAGACAGCGACCCCGAGGCACACACATGCGTGGAGGGAGTGGGTCGAAAAGGTCTCGTGGTTCCGGATTCGCAGACTTTCCAATATCAATCCACTCTGGCCACCGTTCTT
>JBLNFC010000720.1:0-7567 GCA_050263355.1 Acidobacteriota bacterium | reverse complement strand
ACCTGAAAACGAGATGTTGGCGTTGGGTGCGTTGATGACGGCAAACGACATGTTCCCGCCAGTCAGGTTGAGGTTGTTGCTGCCGCCGTAATTCATAACAAAATTGGCAGGGTTGTAGGTGGTGTTCACCAGCGAGCTGCTACCGGCGAAGTTCACAGGATTCTGTTGATTGGTGCCCGCGATATTCAGAACCACTGCGCCACCTGTGATTTGCAAAGTAGCTCCACCGGTTAAACTGATGCTGTTCATCGTATAAATCGTCGGGCTATTCGCAGGCCCGCCCGTAAGAGTGATGGTTCCCCCGGTAATATTCACGTTCCCATATGACCCTGCTGGCAAGGTCTGGCTACTCCCGTAGTTCACGTTATTGGTGGGAGGCAAGGGATTGGGAGGTGCGGGAACCGGAACGTTCTGTATGGGAATATTGTTGGGGGTTCCGTAGTTGGCGCCGCCGCTGACCGTAATACCGTTACCCTGATTGCAGTTCCCGATGCCCCCGATCGCCGAGGATGTACTCCCATGGATCGCGGTAGTATTGCCACCGATACTGATGTTTCCGTTCGATCCCACGTTCCCGCCAGTCATATTGATTTGCGCCGCCGTCGGAATTGCAGGCGGATTAATCAAGGACGAATTGAAGCTGAATGTCTGCGCCCCGCCTCCCAGGTTCAGCGCCCCGCACCCTGTTCCCGTTGCGAATAGTCCGTAAGGGAACCCCAAGCTTGGGGACGGGTCCTGAGCCATCTCCTGTTGAATCATGCGGCGCGTTCCGCGCACGCTCACGGCCAGCGATGTCACCATGTACACCGGATTAGCGGTAGGGCTCAATAGATTACAAGGTGGCGGCGTTGCATTCGCTGGCACCGCGACCTCCGTGGTTCCGTCCCAGCACACGACTTTGTCTGAAGCCTGGGACGCATCGGCAAATGTGTGCGCCCCGTGCGGCGTACTGTCGTTTCGTTTCAGCGTGACGCGTACCCATTTGTAGTCAATTGGATTGGCTGAGCCTGCGAAAGGGGCCACGCTCGGAAATGTAGTGAACCACCCGGTGCCGGCTGGTAGATCGGTGCAACGAACGTTGGGTGGATAATAGCTCATGCCGCCGACGGGAGCCGCGCCCCAATCATGGCAGAACGAGTCGTCGACCAAGGGGTTCGTAGTTGACGGAAACGTAGTGATGTTCGCTGGTGTAACGCCCGGCTGCACCAGGTAGAGAACTCCATTGGCCCCGCCGGGCAGCGCTGTCGGTAAATTCGCCGCCAGCGTGTTCGGATTGCCCGGCAACATGCGGTCGCGCATCTCTTCCAGGCCTGCGCGTGCCGCGAAGTAGGCAGTCTCCTCCGACTTGAAGTTGGCATTGATCGCCGTCTCCGTCGAGGACATGAACATCATGCCCATGGCAATCGCAGTCACCAGCAACAACGTAAACATGGCGAAGAGCAGCGATATTCCTTCTTCACCGTGAGCCTTGGTTTTCTTCATAGTTTCAGATTCCTTTTGGAACCCTCACATATTGTTCAGACGCGCCTTCGAAGTGATCGCATACACCTGGTAAATATTCGTTTTCGGATCCGGGAATGCCGACGTCACGTTGGCATTGATTTGAAAACTCCTGATGCCCGAGCAGGAGTTGGGGGTAACCCTTTCATCGCAGGAATACGCACCGCCTGGATCTTGGAATTTCGTGCCGTCCTGAAAATAAGCGTCGAACACGTCTGCCGTCGCATAGGCTGCATAAGACCCCGGGGCGGGCAAATTAATCGGATAAGTTGCCAGCCCAGTACCGTCGCCGCTGTTCAACACGCCGTTCACTTCGGTGAAGTAGGTTGGCAGTGCCCCGGGTGCTAGCGCCGCCGCTTTACTGAGGGCGCCGCGGCGCAGAATGCAGGGACAACTATTCGATCCCGGCGGCGTAACCAGCTGCATGAATATGCGGTACACCGTGCCTGAACCGTCCAGATCACCTTCGTAGATGATTTGCGTCGGGCTGAAGGTGATTATGTTGCACGACAAGTCCGAGTCAGCAGTGCAATTGGCGCCGCCTGCTACCTTGACCACCTTCGGCGGCGGATAGCCCACATCGTGTATGTCACGGACCATCTGATCAATGAAGTCGCGGGCCTGCTGGACCGTGTCGACCTTCGAACTCTCTGCCGCATTACGGTGCTGCATCTCGATGATGCCGCGCATCACGACAGCCATCACCACCACCATGATGGCAGCCACGATCATCAGTTCGAGCAAAGTGAAACCGGTGTCTCGTGTGACTCGGGGCAGCGTCAGTCCGTGTTTGCAACCGCCACCCGCGGAATTCCCATTCCGCGGCCGCCGAGAACACATGGTCGAGAGATTTGCACTTGCGTAGCTTTTCACCAGGGTGCTGCTCTGCATGCTCTTATCCTTAGGGCGTACCGTCGACGGTGCGCAAGTTTATTGGCACCACATACTTCAATCCCCCGACCGCCGTGGACTCGACGGGCCGCGCCGAGATGACGACCGCGCGGTTGTTGGTGGTCATGCGAACCACATTCCAGCGAACGTCGTATGTCATTTGCCTGCTGGCGTTGCCACAGGCGACGTATCGCATGGCGTAATTCGCCGGCACCGTTGCATAACTCTGGGTCCAATCGACAACACCAAGATTGGTGAGATTCGCCCCATTCCCCCCATTGAGGCCTGTGCCGGCGCCCAAGGTGGCGGCATTCGTGTCGATGGTCCAGATGGTTCCTGCGCAATCCGTAATCTGAAGTAGCGCGGCAGCACCCGTTGCGTTGCCCGGTTGCGCGCTGATCTGCTCCAAGATGTTCTCAGCAACCATGGTCGCACTCGTATCTTTGCCGGCCTTGGAATTAGTGAGCACCGCCGAAATCAGCAGCGCGAGAACGCCCCCCAGGCCAATGGCGAGAACGCTCATAGAGATCAGCAGTTCGATCAGCATGGAACCGCGCTCGCCCAGGGTTTTCTTTTGTTGATGTGTTTGGCTACGCATTGTTAGTTCAACCCCGACCACGTCGATGAGTTAGCGTCATAGCTCCACAACCGAACTCTTCCTGCCGGCGTCACAGTGATCGCTTCCCATCTGCCGCTGAGCGTGTTCTGCACGAAGGTGATGTACGAAGTTGGTTGCAAATAGTTGCACGTTCCATTTAGGGGCGCAGAGGGAACACAGGGCAGTCCGCGCGGCCCAAACGTCGGCGGGTTTGCTGAATTTACGGTGTTCTGTCCGGTTGCCGGTAGAAATTGCAGCTTTAAGTTGGCGGTGGACGGCCCTGAGGCGAATGGCTGTGCTGTGACCGACTGAGGGAATACCATCATGGGCTCGCCTGTGTCATAAAGCCCGTTGCCGTTGATATCCACAAATGCTCGTGGCGGATTCGCCACCGTATCGCTTACTACTGCATAGTAACGGTCATCCTGCACCGCTCGGATGCGGGCGGTCTGCAGCAGATTGGCGTAGCTCGTACACGATCCGGACAAGCGGACGGCTCGCGCAATGCTTTGTGCAAGCACAAATCCTGTCACGCCGAGAACCAGAGAGACGCTGACCGCTATCATCATTTCAAGGAGAGAAAAGCCGTGCTGAGAACACGGCGCGCAAACCAGTCGCCGTGCAAAGAAAGCGTGTTGCCTGAACCAGTCGTTTCTCGAATCGGGAGAGGGAACCAACATGATACTTTTCCACCTCTTAGCGCTGCCTGAGACCGATTTGCTTTGCCGATCGGCGGAGCTAATCTCAAAGCATAATCGGGATCAGACCATAACAACACGTAACCAAAGTTTTCCATGCCAATTACGAATAAGTAGGATGAGCAGCATGTTAGTTGGTATCCCAGATGCAGCTAGCTCGGTGAGAAGACGCAGCATTCACGACCTGGGAAAAGTCCGGAATAGGCGCCCCGCGTGTGGGATTTGAAAGATGGGAGCGAAGCGCCTTTACCGATTCAACGAAACGAATCGTATCAGCATTGCAGACCCTCAGCGAGGCACCAAAGTAATCGGCAACAACTAGGACATCGGAGCTAATGACGCGAAAGTTCCTGCTCAGCTCCACAGGGGGAGGAGTGCATGGCATGTATGGCTATCATGCAGAGAAAAGAGCGCGTCGAGGTGGAAACCGTGATCGCATTACGTTGGTAACGTTCGCCCATCACAACGTAATCCTGCAAGAGACGTCTTTTGACTGAAACCCTAGAAGACACGCTGTCGAGAACATCGGCGAGCCGCCAGTGGAACTGGTTGAAATTGAAATGAAGAATGTCATCGCCGCATCACGTCGTTGCCCCGGAGCATGCAGCCGTGAGGGGAGAAACTGAACCTGTTCCTGTGGAGCGAGAACCTCATCATCGATGGACTTTCGAGAACCAGTACGTCCGTGTTCTAGACGTGGTGCTCGCACCCGGCGAATCGACGGGTTCGTAGGCATGTCTTGTATAGGCTGCGGAGTTCGCATTGGAAACGCACCGCAATTGGCTGGGAATAGAATGGGCATCCGTTGATGCCTGAGAGAAACCCATCGCGTTACGCCGAAGCCGGAAGAGGTTGGGATCGCATTAAGGGGGATTGCCGGGGTAAATGTTCGGTCCGCCGCAGAACTGCAAGAGGTACGGCATGATCGGTAACAGTAGGAGGCAATCAAGCTGGGTCAATCACAAATTGTCGAAGAGTATTGCAGTTCGCGTGCTCGGCTAGGGGACGCTTTTCAAATTCTGAGTTGGGGTTGGTTTTCCCGAATCGCCGTGACAGCCAGCACAGCTATCACGCTAACACAATAGGGTTCGCAATAGTTCCGTTAGTTGCCGTTCGAACCTGTCGCTCGGTTCCACTTGATATTTTTGCTTTTCGATTGGAGGCGGCCGGTTTCGATGCTGTGGGCGTAAACCTCAACCCTATGCCTTCCGCTTTCAGGCTTGAGTTTCTGCTACTATATGCGCTTTTGATGCAAGGAAAGCTCACATCCGCCCAGCCGCGTGTACCAACGATTTCGTGAGATTATGCTTCGAAGTTCGCAAAGCATCTACAGCCTGGCAGTCTACGATGTGCCCGGCGTCAAGCACCGCCACTCGGTGGCAGATAGACTCCAGCACCCTGAGATCATGAGATATGACCAGCATGGCGGTTCCGAAACGCTCATTACATCGCCGCAGCAGGTCCAGGATCTCCTTTTGTGTAACTGCGTCTAAGGCGCTGGTTGGTTCGTCCGCAATGATGAAGGCAGGGCGATGCAGTAAAGCCATTGCGATTAGTAATCGTTGTCCTTGGCCGACGCTGATCTGAGACGCGTAACGACGCAAGAACGCATCTTCATCCGGAAGACTGACGCATCTGAGAGTTCGACGGATTTCTTCATTCTCGCCCTGCCCTGGCTTGTGGGCGCGCCACCCCTCGCGGAGCTGAGTACCAATACGCAGCATGGGGTTTAGTGCCGCGGTTGGACTTTGTAAGATGAGCGCTATTTCACGACCGCGAATCCTACGCAGCTTCGATTCGCTGACACTCAGAAGATCAACGCCATTGAAGTTCGCCTCGCCCGTGAGCGTGCACGTCGGCGGCAGGAGTCTCATGATTGCTAATGCCAACGTGCTCTTTCCCGATCCGCTGCTGCCTGCGAGCCCGAGTATCTCGCGTTCGCGGACTTCTAAGATGAGGTCTCGCAGCACTGGCTTGTTTTCGGCATAACCCGCCGAAATCGAAAGAGAGAGAACCGGGTTGTTGCTTTGCATCACTTTGCCGCACCCTCCGATACCAGCGAAATTCGCTCGATGTTCCAGTAAGTCTGCGGGCTTAATGCAACAGGATCAGCGCCTCGTACGGTGCGTGCAATGGCCGAGAGGGAGTTCTTGTGTACAAGATATATGAATGGCTGTTGCTCAGCCACGATCTCCTGCACACGGTCAAAGATCTGCTTACGCCGTCGCAGGTTGGTTGCTGATGCCTGTGCCCGCATGAGTCTGTCAAGCTCAGTTTCCCAAGCAGTCGCGGGAGAGGTCTGCGCCGGATTCCACTGATGGTTCTCGCCGGAGCTCAGCCAGATATTCATTTGCGCGTTTGGATCCAGGTCCGTATTGACCAGACCGAGCAGGCAGGCTTCGTAGGCAAATGTGCGAGTCATTCTCTCAATTAGAGAAGGAAAGTCGAGAGTGACAATGTTCACCTTGATCCCAATAGCGCCGAGATCTTGCTGGATCATTGCCGCCATTCGATTGCGCGACGTGTTGCCAGAATTCGTTAGGATCGAGAACTCTACCGGGTGGCCTTCACCGTCTCTAAGTATGCTGCCGTCCATGTGAAATCCGCTACGTGCCAGCAGTTTCACCGCGGCCGTGGGATCGAATGCGACAGGTTTCAAACTGGAATTAAACCAGAAACGATTAGCTGGTGATACCGGACCCGCAGCACTGGCAGCATGGCCGTGGAACACGATCCGAATCAGGTCATCGCGATTGATTGCAGAAGAGATAGCCTGCCGGAACTCTTTTTGTTGAAACCAGGTACGTTTATAAGCGGAGATCGGAGCATTGGGCACTTGGTTGAACCAAATCTCTTCCGAATCAAGTGAGGGACCTGCGTCAATGGCCCCAAAGCTTGATTGCCCCTTTAGCTGGTCGAAGGCCGAAGCGTCCACCGCATTGATCAGCTGAACTTCTCCGCGTCGGAAACGATTTAGCTCGAGTTCTCGGTTCTGCTCAATGTCGAGACGAATGGAATTGATATACGGGAGCGGGTGGCCTGTCTCATCCTTCTTCCAGTAATTGGGATTGCGCTGCAGGAGGAGGTACGATCCGGCTTTGTACTCCGAAACGGTGAACGGACCTAACACTGCTCGTTCCTTCACAGGCGATCGCGAAGACATAATCGCCACTTGATCGAACAACTTGTCAAGCCCGGCGACTGGGGCAGGAAAGCTTATGGTTACTTTGCTATCCCCGGATGTTGCTGTTGCTATCTCTCCCTGGCCAGAACGAAAAGCATCCCCGATCGGTGAGTGCAGTGCAGGGTCCATGAGTGATTTCATCGTGAAAGCCACGTCATTGGCATCGAAAGGAGTGCCATCAGAAAACCGGACTCCTTTGCGCAGTGTAAAAGTGATGCTCCGGCCATTGGCAGATACCTTCCACGAACTCGCCAGCTCAGGCTCAAGCTGCTGCGAGTGCCGGTTCAGACGAACCAGCACACCGCCCGTGAGGTACCGAACCGTCTCCGACGCATCATCATCAACGATGAGTGGATTGAATGTCTTTGGGTCGCTATGCAGGCAGAAACGTAATTGGCTCGCAGCCGACACTTGTATTACCAACAGGACAAACACGCTCAAAACGTGCGCAAATGCTTTTGGTCTCATATTTGTGCCTCATGTGTACCTTTTACGATCTGTAACGCGCCTACACACAAAGCGAGCACCGCAACCGGCGCCAACCGCCACAACTGCGCGTTGAGAGAGGAAACATTCTCAATCTCCGCTATCAGCCCGCCGAGCGATGGTAAGGGCTCCGGCACACCAAGGCCCAGCATGCTCAGATTTGCCTCGGCCAAAATGAAGAGGGGGATGGAGATGAGAAATTGTGCCTGT
>JBLNFC010000719.1:0-2580 GCA_050263355.1 Acidobacteriota bacterium | reverse complement strand
CTGACCTGGGTGCAGGCGATCGAACCAGCTAGCGACTCTCCATCATATCGCGGCCCACGAAGCTCAAAGGTCCTCGGGAGGAACAATCCTAATGCATATCGCCTTCGCCGCCTCAGAATGTGTTCCATTCTCTAAGACCGGCGGTCTGGCCGATGTCGTAGGAGCACTCCCTAAAGCTTTGGCTCAACTGGGGCACCAGGTGACTGTCTACTTGCCGCGTTATAAGCAGACTAAGCTCAATGATGCGCAAGTTGTGGTACGAAGTATTACGGTTCCCTTTGACGATCAATACCGCTTCTGCTCGATTCTAGCTGGTGGCAACCAGCAAGGCGTGCAGTACTACTTTGTGGAGTACCCGCCGTACTTTGATCGTGACGCGTTATACGGTACGCCGGTTGGTGATTATCCGGACAATGCCGAGCGCTTCGCTTTGTTCTCTCGGGCGGTACTCGAAGGGTCGAAGGTGCTGGGTGTTCCGCACGTATTTCATTGCCATGACTGGCAGTCGGCGCTCGTGCCCGTCCTGCTTCGGACGCTCTACGCAGAGGATCCCGCATTTCGTGAAGTGGGCTGCGCATTCACCATCCACAACATCGGTTACCAGGGCCTGTTTCCTTCAGAGATCTTGCCCTTGCTGATGTTGCCCTGGGATCTATTCACCATGAGCAAGATGGAGTTCTTCGGGCAGGTGAACTTTCTCAAGGGCGCCTTGGTCTACTCGGATTTTGTTACAACGGTGAGCAGGAGATACAGCCAGGAGATCCAAACCTCTGAATACGGTTTCGGATTGGAAGGAGTGTTACGCGCTAGAGCGGCGACGGTGACCGGCATCCTTAATGGGGTTGATTATAACGAGTGGAGTCCGGAATGCGACAAATTCATCGCCGCCAAATATTCACCCCAGGACCTGAGTGGAAAGACCAAGTGCAAGCGTGATCTGTTATCTGCATTCGGTGTCAGCGAGTCAAATGCCAATCTGCCGGTCATAGGAATCGTCTCTCGATTTGCTGCGCAGAAAGGTTTCGACCTCATTTCGCAGATCATGGACCGTTTGGCACGCGAAGAGGTCATTATTGTGGCCTTGGGCAGCGGGGACCGAGAGTACGAGGAGATGTTCCAGCGGTTAAACCGGCAATTTCCGCAGAAAATCGCGGTGAAGATTGCCTATCACAACGAGCTGGCTCATAAGATCCAGGCTGGTAGCGACAGGTTCCTCACGCCCTCCCGCTACGAACCGTGCGGCTTGAACCAGATTTACAGTTTGAAATACGGTACCGTCCCCATCGTAAGGGCAACGGGTGGGTTGGACGATACCATAGAGCCTTGGGACACGCGTACTGGCAAGGGAACTGGTTTCAAGTTCAGCGAGTACACAGGTGAGGCTCTACTCTTGACGATCCGGGAAGCGGTGCGTGCTTATCGGGACCAGACTTCGTGGCAAATCTTGATGCGCAATGGCATGGCTAAAGACTTCTCCTGGAACGCCTCGGCACGCGAGTACGTAAGAGTTTACGAACGTATCCGCCAGTTGCGCGCCTCCAACGCTGGTTAAATCTGCGTTTTCGTTCCGTCAACCCTTGGCGTTCGGCTGCCGCCGCTCGGCCTTAATCGCTGCGCTTTATCTCCGCCCAGTTTCGCTTTGTGCTGTTGGCGGTTGAGAGATACGGTGTATGTATCCACCAAACTACAGGGAGAACCGGATTGCATTTGTCCGATGCGCGAGGACATCCTGCTCAGGTGGTGATGGGAGGATGCTGTGTCATCTTTCAATGCCAGGTTCGCCTTCTTGATAATCGCGTTCGGCGCTGTGCTGTGCTTCTCGCGAGAAAACTCTCAGCAAGGTGCTTCTGCAACGGGCGTCGCCGCGGGACGTGACGACGCGGGACGTGTTGTGCAGCCTGTTGGGGCCAGCTCTGTTGCACCGCTCCCACCGACCAGCCCGGACCAGAGACAAGCATTCCGCGACAATGTGAAGGATCTCTATTTTGACTTCAATGGAGCCGATCTTACAGATGACGATGAAGCAATCCTAAAGAAAGATGCGGAATGGCTGAAGGCTCATCCCGATGTGGCGTTCACGATTGAGGGCGACGCGGATGAGCGCGGCGATGTAGTTTACAACGTCTTTCTGTCGGATCAGCGTGCGCTCGAAACGCGCGACGCGCTCGTAAAACTTGGCGTTCCAGAAAGCCGGATTCTTTACGCAACGGGTTGGGGCAAACTGTACCCGGTTTGCAACGAATCGAATGAGTCATGCTGGAGCCAGAACCGGCGCTCGCATCTGGCACCCTGGCCACCCGAAGACCTATCCAAGAGAGCTCAAGCGGCAAGTATCCCGGACTCTGGTTTCTACGGACTACACGCTGGTTCCGGCGATTAGTAGGGAGCGAATTTTCAACGGTCGAGAGTCCGGACGCCCAGGCGAGACTGAAACTCCTTGCGGTAGCGCCGACTCAAATGCAATCTCGTGCCGTTTTCCAGACAGACCTCATAC
Organism: Acidobacteriota bacterium; assembly: GCA_050263355.1. Classification (GTDB taxonomy): domain Bacteria; phylum Acidobacteriota; class Terriglobia; order Terriglobales; family Acidobacteriaceae; genus Gp1-AA122. Next base: position 86 of record JBLNFC010000719.1, on the reverse strand, counting down.
TCACCGGTTTCATCCACCTTCATACTGCGGACCTGCTCAAGGTTAACTATGGTGGAGCGGTGAATACGCACAAAGCGTTGGGCATC
>JBLNFC010000718.1:0-2969 GCA_050263355.1 Acidobacteriota bacterium | reverse complement strand
CTGCGTCGCACATCTCCTTTACCGGCGCTTGATTGGCTAGGAAATCGCCACCGTAAATCGTGTCATCAAAGTGCTGCCAGGTGGAGTCGCCCTCGCCCTTCAGATTCTTGGCGGCATTAATGCCACCCTGTGCGCAGACAGAGTGAGAACGCTTCACCGGGACGATCGAGAACAGATCAACGTGACCGCCCATCTCGGCGATCTTGATCGTGGCGGCGAGGCCGGCTAATCCACCGCCGATCACAATGATCTTGGGATTTGTCGCCATGTCTCTAAAATTCCAATCTGCCCGGAGATCCCCGGGCACTACCGTATGAGCATCGACTCTGCCCCTGTATCCAGAGGCTGTAACGGAGTCTTCAAGAACGAAATCATGGTGACAGCTCCCACGGCGATGAAGAGCAGAGCAATCGCAAGGCACACATAACCGAATCTGCGCCGTGCGTCATCGCCTGTAACGATGCCCCACTTGGCCGCAAATAGCCAAATGCCGTATGCAAAATGCCAGGATGCCGCTACGATCGCAATCGCGTAGAAGGCCACGATCCAGGGATTCTGGAATTCCATCTGCACCTTGGGAAACGCCGCCGCCGGATTGCTCAGAATATGCACCCCGTGAAAACGAAGATGCCAGACGTGATACACCATGTAGACAAATGCAATAGCACCCGTCCAGCGTTGCGACAGATATAGCCAGTTGCCGGTCCAGGGATAATCGCCCACATTGGCTTCGCCGCGGAACCAGATGTAGAAACCATATAGACCGTGATAGGCAATCGGAATCCAGATAAAAAACAGCTCAAGGAAGAAGACGAACGGGAAACCGCTGAGCAACTCCACTTGCTTGGTATAGGCCGCCGGTCCGTTCGTAGCGAACGCGTTCGAAACGAAGTGTTCGATCAGGAAGGCGCCTACTGGAACGATTCCGCTCAGCGAATGCAGACGACGTAATAAGAATGAAATGCCCTGTCCAGCCCGCAGGGGAGCTACGCCAGCCGTCGTCCTGGTCGGAGCTGCTGGACTTGCAGTTGCTGCCACGATGACTCCTTATGAGTTCGGATGTCGCAGACGAACCTTTCATTATCTTGTTGGGCCGGAAGCTAAGTCAAGGCAAAGGCGCAGACGAATCACGGCGATTTTGGTTTTCGAATGTGCGTGCCTCCAATTTCTTGAGGCATCGTCCACGGAGAGCCCACAGGTTATTGCATGTGCACGAGCTGCTGGCGTACCAACGGATACAAACGCTGACGAACGTTACAGTGGTAATTAGCAGCACGATCGGGCTCAGCCTACGATATCTGAGTCTCGACCAAGGAGTCTTTATGGCTGCTACGGGTGTCGCGTACGGAGAACATAAGTTTGGCCAAAATCTCACCGGCAAGCTGCTTATTGTCTTCGGAGTTGTGTTGGCCATCGTTCTGCTTTGGGCAACGGCTGACAAGCCCAGCCCTGCGTCCCATCCTGGGTTGTTGTGGATTTCCGCAGCCATCGTGGTCGCCGGGGTCATCGCGTGGGTTGCAACCAGCAAAAATGTTTTGACGATCAATGACCACGGAGTGCGGCGTGAATCGGCCTTCGGTGTTCAGGAAATACCGTGGGCACAGATTCAAGAGACCAGGTATCGTGTGATTCCCATCAACATGTACGCCCACTTTGGCCTCATTGGTGCTCTGATCGCGATGAGGAGCAAATCGGCGAAGGCCAATCTGATGCTGGACCTGATCAGCGCCGATGGCAAGCACCTCAAGGTGACCTCGAACTTCCAAAATGCAAAAGAGGCGATCGGGCTGATACTGACCAGAATTGTGCCGCCTGCGGTCAAAACTGCGCAGTCGAGCCTTCAGCATGGGCAGACCATTCAGTTCGGCGACATGGCGCTCTCGGCAACCCAGGTTATCTGGAAAAAGAAAACGACCATCCCTGTTTCGGAGATTGAGAAAGCGGAAATCGTGGGCAGCAATCTTCAAATCAAACGCCGGGGGAAGTGGCTGAGTGCGGTCAGCGTGCGCTCGGACAAGGTTCCCAACGTGCTCGTGTTCCTTGAGGCTCTGGAATCGCTGGCACCACAGATCAAATCCACCGGGATCGATCCCTTGGGCCGAGTGCGCTTTTAGTTGCCTTGGTTGGCCGCACTCTGCGAGTTGCGGCCCTCTCATCCTGCCTATATTCTTCCTCGTTATGTCTACGCTAGTGGAATGTGTTCCCAATTTTTCTGAAGGGCGCGACAAAGCGAAGGTTGACGCCATTGTCGACGCCATGAAAATTGATGGCGTGTACCTGCTCGATCGCGAGATGGATGCCGATCACAACCGTTGCGTCATTACACTGGTCGGCGAGCGCGAGCCCATCCAGGAAGCGGCCATCCGAGGCGTGGGCAAAGCCGCTGAGTTGATCGATCTCACTAAACATCAGGGAGCGCATCCACGCATGGGTGCAGCCGACGTTGTTCCTTTCATTCCAATCGAAGGCTTGGGCATTGAAGACTGCGTAGCCATGTCGCGGTACGTAGGCGAACAGATATGGAAGCGTTATCAGATCCCGATCTACCTGTACGAGGCGGCCGCCACATCGCCCGAGCGGCAGAACCTGGAAAATATTCGGCGCGGACAGTTCGAAGGGATTCGCGACGACATTGCGACCAACCCATCGCGTAAGCCCGACTATGGTGAGCCTCGCGTCCATCCCACCGCAGGTGCCACAGTGGTCGGCGCACGCAAATTCTTGATTGCGTACAACGTATTCCTGAACACCACCGACGTCGATATCGCGAAAAAAATAGCCAAAGCTGTGCGCTTCTCAAGTGGAGGGCTGCGCTACGTAAAAGGTGCGGGATTCCTCGTCCGTGGCCTGGCGCAAGTTTCCATGAATCTCACTGATTTTGAGCAAACGCCAATCCACCGCGTTTTTGAATACGTGAAGCGCGAGGCTGCTCGATATGGCGTTACGCCGATAAGCAGCGAGATCGTAGG
>JBLNFC010000717.1:0-3559 GCA_050263355.1 Acidobacteriota bacterium | reverse complement strand
GTACCTTCTGCAGTGATGGCGAGGGCCCGTTTTTCCTACCGTTCCTCATGACGCATGCCAGCAGCGGCTCAGCCCCGGCACAATCTTCCGTGCAGCGCCGAATGACGTCTCCACAATACATTCCGTCGCCGGCAAAGCCACGACATACCTGCTTGCACCCGGGATGCGTCGCCTTGCCTCCACTTAGCTTGGCGCGGTACGAGGGTCCATCGTCAGAGTAGACATCAACCAATTTGTAGACGCCGCCCAGCGAAGGGGCGTCTTTGGAGGTTGCGAGACTCGTGCCCACTCCAAACGCGTCGACTTGGGCACCTCGCGCCAGCAGTTCGGAAATGACGTATTCGTCCAGATCACTAGTGGCAAAAATTCTGGTTTGTCTCAATCCGGCAGCGTCAAGTTTCCGGCGAACCTCGCGAGCAAGCTCATCAAGATCACCGCTGTCGAGGCGAACGGCTGCGGGTCGCAAACCTGCGTTGATAAGCTTATCGATGGCGCCGAGAGTGTCGTAGGTGTCGACCAGCAGAACGGAATGTTCGCGAAAGAGTTGCTGGAATCGCCGGAATGCCTCTTCTTCGTCGTGGTAAGCCATGACAAACGAGTGCGCCAGCGTGCCAAACACCGGGATACCGAACTGTTGTCCCGCTTCGACATTGGAAGTTCCGACGCATCCGCCAATGTAGGCGGCACGGGCCGCCAAGGTTCCTGCTTCGGGTCCGTGAGCGCGGCGAGTACCGAACTCGATGACATCACGTCCTTGTGCAGCGTCAACAATACGCGCCGCTTTCGACGCGATCATGGTTTGAAAGGTGATGGTAGAGAGCAGGAAGGTCTCTACAATTTGAGCTTCGATGATGGGTGCGCTCACCCTTAGCAGGGGTTCCTCGTGAAAGACGGGCGTACCTTCGGGCATTGCCCAAACTTCACCGGTGAAACGAAACTCGTGCAAGTAATCGAAAAACCCGCTGCTGATGTGCTCAAAGACCGGTTGCCGACGCAAATATTCGATCTCCGCGGGTTGAAAGCGAACTCTTTCAAGATAATCGAGAGCTTGCTCCAGACCCGCAGCAATAAGGTAGCTTCGCTCGGCCGGTAATGAGCGAATAAACAGCTCAAAACTTGCTCGTGCGCGAAAGCCACTATCGAAATAAGCGGCTGCCATCGTTAGCTCGTATAGGTCGGTAAGAAGAGCGGAATGGCAGTTCGGCAGCACGAAGTGATATCCCTCCCGATTATAGGAGACGCGTCAGGGCGCCGTTTTGCTCGCGACAGGGAACATCAAATGTCGTGGCTTCGGCATCGGAAGACTGCCCTTGCGGTCGCGCCAGAGAACTGCGTTCAGCACGGATGCCCTTGCAGCATCGGGCCGGGAGAAATCCATTTTGTTAGAGACATCAGCATCCGGTCCTTTGGAAGGGTTGGCCTGGTAGATCAAGCCATTGTCCCGATTGCTCCAGTCGGCAGTGAAAGGAGCTTGATTCCCTGCTCCGGAAAACAAAGGCGACATGATAGGCGCATACGCGTCGTTCTGGTTCATTGGAGGCAGATCCAGAAGCGCTTCCATGGTATGAACCATGTTCACTGTTGTATAAAACTGGTGGGCAACAAACGGGTGGCTGGTCGAGCCTGGCGAATACTTGCTAATCACGAGAGCGATGGACCGATGAGCATCAACGTGATCGGCTCCGTCCTGCGCATCGTCTTCGATGACGAAAATCGCCGTATCGTTCCAATATGGGCTGTGTGAAACCGCTTCCACCACTCGTCCTAACGCAAGGTCGTTGTCGGCCACTGAGGCTGTTGGCTTGGGTGAACCAGACTTCTTGCCCGCCGTGTGGTCGTCGGGAAGATAAAGCAGCACGAACGCAGGCAACTCGGTCCCTTTTCCCTCCTCGCGAGCCTTAACGAATCCGTCAAATTCGTTAAGGAATTCGTCCGCGCGCAATTGATCCGGATAGTCGGTATTGAAATCGGGGTAGAGTGGATCGAAGTGATCGCGCAGTTCTGCCTTGGTCGCGACCATACGTCTCACCAGAGGAATACGCCAACCGAAGGGACTACTCGATCCATGCGGCTGCCCCACGTTAGCCGGCAAGGGCTCACCTTTGGCCACGGCATTGCGAGGACATTCGTTGCCCGCGGCGAGTGGCGTGCCTTGCTTCGGAGACGCAGCCTTACGGCGGGGAGTGCACCATTCTCCAGTGATGAACTCGCCGTAGATACGGTAGCTTTTCTTGCTTCTCGCTAGATTGCCCCAGAGAAAACCCGTAGAGGGGTCGTCCACGTCGGATTCGTTATGGTCGAGCATGTATTCATCGGCTACGGTTCCCTGGTAATCGTAGGTCCGTTCCTTGCTGCGATATGCGATTTGCCAGGTCTTCTCATTGTAGTCACTGGTGATGGCAGCACTCGACCAAACGTGTCCATCTCCAGAAACTTCTCCGCTGTCATAGAAGTTATCGAGCACACCGAATTGCCGGGCCAGCTTGTGTTCATTGGGAGTGATCTGTTCGCCATAGATGGTCAAAGAGGAATCGCCGTCGCCGACACCCAGATCGCCGAAGATCTGATCGTAGGTGCGATTCTCTTTGAGCACATAAATCACGTGCTTGATTGGCTGGCCTCCTCCATAAAACTCGAACTTACCGGGATCGGAATGAATCAAGTTCTCCTGTTCGACTTGCCTGGTGAGCTCAGCGAAATGCTGTTCCGCCTTTTTGTAATTCAAGCGAGCTAAGGAACCACGCAGAAGCGTCGGGATATAGGGATGGTCGCGATGCCGCCTTTCGGATTGAACTGCTCCCATTCCATTATTCGCTCTCGAGCCTTGGCCCTTGGCAGTGGCGATCAGCAGATCGTCTCCGTGCACGGCTAGTGCGCTCGGATACCACTCCGTGGGAATGAAACCCAAGGCAGCCGGCTTGCTTCCCGGTTTCTGGAGATCCGCCGCGTTAAAAACTGCTACCGCGTTTGATGACGCATCGGCCACGAATACTCGGCTGCCATCCGCGGACTGCGACAGCGCGTTGGGAACAGTCCCTGCGAACCTCTGCCCGGGAAGATTGGTAGACGCGGTTTGAAGCACCTGTCCAGTGGCAGCATCAACCGTGGCAAGAGCGTCCGCGTTCGACAAGGCGACATAAAGCACTTTCTCGTCGGGGCTCAGCAACATCGCCGTGGGATGAGATCCTGGCGCGGTCGAATCAGACGGTTGGTTGAGAGCGATCCAGCGCACTACCTTGCCGGTAATAAGATCTAATTCCGCAACTCTGGAAGCATTCCATAAGCTGCACCAGGCATGCCGCCCGTCCTTGCTCGTAACGACTGTGTAGGGAAACGAACTTGGGACGAGTGCATTTGTGCTGACATCAAAAGTCTGCAACGTGCGTCCGCTCGTGGCATCGATCAAAATCACGTTGTCGGATAGGTTGTTGGCTACGAGTAGGCGATCGCCTTCCTTATTGCTTAAAACCGCCATTCCTGCGGGGTAGGAGATTGCCTGACCTTTAGGAAGCTTGAACAACCCTTTGGAAACTATTTTGCCGCGCGCAAGTTGTTGCGG
>JBLNFC010000716.1:0-3340 GCA_050263355.1 Acidobacteriota bacterium | reverse complement strand
AGTGCAACCTACGACGCGCTGCAGATCAGTGCCGCTGAACCTATTCATGCCGACTACGTGCATTCCGCGTTTAATATACAACCTGCTGAGCTTCGTGGATCGGGTACATCAATTCGTGTGCAAGGCAGCATCCCTCTGGCTGAAATGTCGCCCGTGAGCCTGAGTGTTGAAGGCTACTTTGATGCCACCCTGCTTCGTATGCTCAAACCTGACCTGAAGAGCTCGGGAGTTATTTCCCTCGAAGCTCACGCCATCGGATCCGTGAAAGATCCCGCTTTTCGTGGCCAGGTGCAGTTGCGCGATATCGCCCTGTCGACTGATACCAGTCCCCTGGACCTCGAGAAGTTAAACGGATCGCTCGATATAGAGAACAATCGCGTGCGGATCTCGAACTTGTCAGGGCAAGTCGGCGGGGGAGAGTTGATACTGGCCGGTTCTATTCTTTACTGGCCTAATCCACAATTCGACCTGACATTACGAGTCAAATCAGTCCGCCTACGCTACCCCGTGGGATTCAGGATGCTGCTTGACAGCGATCTTGCACTAACGGGAAAAGCGGCCGCCTCCACTTTGAACGGACGTTTGTTAATCGACGATCTCTCTTTCACGCCCGAATTCGATATCACGAAGCTTGGCGAGTATTTTGGCGCTGGCACTGTACAGCGTCAACCAGGTTTCGGCGATTCCATCAAACTCGCGGTGGCAGTGCAGTCGCCAACACGCCTTAGCGCCACCAGTTCGCTGGCTAGTGCCGAAGGAGACGTTAATTTGAGGGTGATTGGTACGGTTGCAAGCCCTGTGATCGTTGGGAGAACCGATCTGACCTCTGGTGAGGTTTTCTTCCGGAGTAGACGCTATCAGCTGGAGCACGGCATTGTCGTATTTAGTGATCCTAATAAAACCACAGCTGCAGTAGATATTTCCGCAGCCACCAAAGTGCAACAGTATAACTTGAGCCTCAGCCTGCGCGGCTATTTGGACAAGCTCAATATCTCTTACGCCTCCGATCCGCCCCTGCCGACCGCGGACATCATCAACCTGATCGCGATTGGCCGAACGACACAAGAAGGAAACACCGCTAGCCACAGCACTGACTCAATTCTGGCATCGCAGGCTGCGAGTCGTTTTAGTACGAAAATGCAGAGCCTCACAGGTATATCTGGTCTCCGTATCGATCCCATGGTTGGCGGGAGTAATCGGGACCCGTCCGCGCGGATTGCTGTCCAGCAGCGCGTTACCAAGAATTTTCTTTTTACCTTTTCAACCGATGTCTCCCAACCCGGCGCGGAAACAGTGGAAGGGAAGTACCAGATTAACAAGAGATGGTCGATTGGAGCGGCTCGCGATCAGGTTGGAGGCATCGCGGTGAACGGAAGGTACCACACGAGGTTTTGACTACGATATCGATGGAGTGGTCGAGGTGACCACCTTCGCACTTATAAATGCGCTTATGCCCACCCAACGCAGTCGCCCTGGTTTTCAAGTTGCGTTTCGGCGTCTACACACAGTCAACGAATCCACTCATTTCATGTTATCGCGAGCCCTGATGAGCAGTCGGTCTGCCGTTTCAAGTTGGATCAAGCCGGCACGTGGGTACTCGGCGTCAAGCATGACATGCGCGATGACTACGGTGATAATGGTGAAACCCAAAATGTGCAGCCAACTCCGGTGTTGACCGCTAGCCATCCTATATCCCGCGAGTAGGGCGCAGACAAGGCCCAGGGCGAATAGAAGCGCGTAAACGATCCTCGGCGGATGATTCTGCAACGCCATGGTTCGGGTCGTAGCCATGTCAATCATGTTGTTTAACGCCGGCAGCAACAACTTGCCTGCATCGGGATGAGCATTGGGAAGACGTGTCGCAGCCACAGCCTGGTTCCAGATTTCTTCCTGGATCCTTTTTGTATTAGACATCTCCTCCTCGGCTGCCTGCATATTGGGCATCCTGCGGTACGTCTCCAGGCGCGAGTCGACGTAGTGACGGAATAATTCCTGAAGAGAAAGTTGCGCTTCATGCGGCACTAGCTGGAGACGCAAATACGCGGTTTCAACCGTGTTGACCTCTTCTGCGATCAACATACGCTTCTCGTTGAATCGGGAGGCCGCTCCCGAGAAAGTGAATGCCATCAGCAAACCGAACAGAGCGAAAACGGCACCTTCTATTGTGCCCAAGTTACTGCGCTCGCTGTCTGCCTCCTTCGAACGCCGTCTGATACCTAGACGCCTGCCGCTTTCGAGCAGAAGCAACATGCCGACGAAAAGCAACACAGAAAAAATCAGAGGTGAAATTGGAGGTTCCATGAAGTTGGGTGTCTTTTTGCAAACATACGAACCAAACAACACCAGCCTGGCGAAGTTCAGGTCAGCGATCTACTTGTATTAAGAGCCAGAGTTGCGGCCTGAACAGCGACCGCGATTACAATGCCGGTCAGAGTCAACCCTAAGAAGGCAATCAGGATTGCACAAATTCTCGATGCTCGTTTCACCGGCCGAATGTCACCATACCCAACGGTGGTTGCGGTAATAAAAGGCCAGTAAAAGCTTTCGATGGACACCACCCTTCTCGTCTTCCCACATCCTGTCCAAGCAGGATTATGAGCATCGCTAAACTTAGGATGAGAGGAAAGGTTAGCCAAAGACCGAGGCCAAAGTGCCTAAGAAATACGAGCGTGAGACCTGTGGATGGCAATATTTGCCTCCCCTTGGGGTGATCTGAAAAAGAGAGGACTGCCCCGGGACACTGCGTGACCTCGTCCAGTAACGGGTGTACGAAACCAATTATTCCGAAGAGATTTTCGCATAGATGGAAATAGGTGACACCTGTTAGGTCTGTCAGTCGTTCCTTATGAAATTAAGGTCGAGGGTGGATTCTGCCGACAGAGGCCTTTCTTGGGAGGTCCAATTAAGCAGCTCAACAAACCAGTCTGGGCAGTCGCCGCCACCAGATGCTTAAGCATTCAGGCGAGATGCACCTGTGCTCGCCCTATGAAGTGAAGAGGCCGACTTGTCGCCGGCTCTCCGCTTCAGACTGGATTCAAGAGGCATGTGTGGTCATGCAATCGCTATCCCGCGACCTGCTGCCGGGTCATCCGACCTGCCAGTTCATCTTTGGAGACTTGTAGTGCGTCGGCAGCGTCAATCCGTGCAAACAAATCGAGCACACGCGCGATTGTCCCGGTCCAACCCGTTTGGTGACTTGCCCCAAGGCCTGCCCCATTATCCCCGTGGAAATACTCATAGAACAGAATGTAGTCTCTCCAGTGCGGGTCTTCCTGAAACTTCTTGCTTCCGCCGTAAACCGGTCGTTTACCGCTCGCATCGCGTAGGAAGATGCTCGAAA
>JBLNFC010000715.1:0-9882 GCA_050263355.1 Acidobacteriota bacterium | reverse complement strand
GGCGCGATGTGGGAACGCTAGAGGCTTATTACGACGCGAACATGGACATCGTTTCTGTTTCGCCCGTTTTCAATTTGTACGATTCAGAATGGCCAATCCGCACGCACCAGCGGCAGTATCCTCCAGCCAAGTTCGTCTTCGGAGAACCGGGTCGCACCGGCACTGCCATTGATTCCATCGTGTCTGCCGGCTGCATCGTTTCCGGCAGCTCGGTGAAGAACAGCATCCTGTCTCCTGACGTGCGCGTGAACTCCTACAGTGAAGTTGACGCCAGCATTCTGTTTTCGCACGTGAATGTAGGGCGCCACTGCCGGATTCGTCGTGCCATTCTCGATCGCGATGTCCACGTGCCCGAAGGAACCACGATTGGCTACGACGCGGAAGCAGACCGGCAGCGCTATTTTGTCACCGACACCGGCATCACGGTTGTGACCCGCGACTACTCCTTGTTCGAAAACCCAATCACAGTAGATTATTTTGATTCCGAGTAGATTGTGCGCCGCAGGCACAGCTGTGGGGGCTCACGCTCGTGAGTTCAGCTACAAAGGGAAGCCATGGTTCGAAGACCCAAATCAACGGATTTATCCGCGAGTGAGGTCACCGTATCCCAATTTGAGTACCAGACATTATCTGAGTTTCGCCACCAGCTCGCAGGGTTCTTGCGTCGACGCCGCGAGGCGGCTGAGAATGTGGGCCTTGAAGCGCAGCAATACGAGCTGCTCCTGGCCATCAAGGGCTTACCGGCGGGAAAACAGCCGACCGTCAAGCAGATCGCAGAGCAGCTTCAGATTCAGCACCATAGCGCGGTGGAGTTGGCCAGCCGCCTGGCCAGACGCGGGTTGCTGCGGCGCGAACGCTCGCCAGCGGACCGCCGAGCGGTGTTGTTGTCCATAACCAAATCGGGAGAGAAGCTGATCGAGCAGATCGTCCAGTACAGTTTTCAGCAGCTCGAGCAGGAAGCTCCCACGCTTTTGAAGACCTTGGGTAAGATCCTGAAGGATAAGGCAAAACCTAAATAGGACCTACTTTGGACAAACCTTCGCCCTATATTCGCCATCCTTTACGCCCCTGCTACAATGCCTTTCTTCATAGATTTAAAGAACTTTTGGTTCCACAATAACGTATCCATAGTGTGGTTGTTGGCCCCAGGCGGCGCTCTCGCGCCTTACTGAGCCTGCAAATTACCAGGAGTTCCGGGGAGTGCCGGTTGGAGGACGCCCAGGTCGTAGCTGCTCTGATCCGTCGCTGTGTGGCTGGCGACGCAGCTGCCTGGGAGGACATCGTTCGCCAGTATCACCGGCGCATCTACAACATTTGCTACCGCTTCGCCGGTTCGACAGACGAAGCCGAAGATCTTACTCAGGACGTTTTCATCAAGATGTATAAAACGCTGAGCACCTATGACCTGGAGCGGGGCGCGTTTATGACCTGGGTCACTACTATCACGCGGAACTTACTGGTGGACCATTTCCGCAAGAGCAAGTATGACCGGATAACCGACTCCCTTGACACTCCCGTTTCAGAGCACGAAGATGCTATGCCTCTCAGCGAGCACATTGAGGACAAGAACCCGGCTCCCGATGCTCAGGTCCAGAGGCACGAAACCAGCGCGACGGTCCATCAGGCGCTGCAAAAACTCTCCCCCGAACTGCGCGAAGCAGTGATCTTGCGCGATCTGCAAGATATGGATTACAGGGAAATTGCGACCGTTTTGAAGGTTCCGGAAGGGACTGTCAAGTCCAGGATCAATCGGGGACGTGCGGAACTTGCACGGCTCCTTCAACGTACATATAGGCAGGTGATGTGATGCCAGGCGCAAGCCAAAACGGAATGCAGTGCAGCGAGTTCGATGCCCTGCTGACAGAGGCTCTGGACGGTACTCTGGCCGGCGCGAAGCTGGAGCGCTTTCGCGGACATGCGGCCGTGTGTTCCGTCTGTGGACCGCTCTTCGCCGAAGTCGACGCAGGCCGCCGTTTGCTGATGTCGCTTCAGGAAGTCGAGCCACCGGCTCGCCTCATGAACAACATCCTGGCCGCGACGAGCGGATTGGATACGGCTCGCCTGCACGCCGGTGCTGCTCAACCAGGTATTCCCTGGATGGATCGTCTTCAGGCCTGGGCGGCTCCGGTGTTCAATCCGTTCTTTGGAGTGGTACGCCAGCCACGCTTCGCCATGTCGTTCGGCATGGCGTTCTTCTCCGTAACCATGGCTTTGAACGTTGCGGGCATAAAGCTGGCTGACCTGCGGCATATCGACTTGCGGCCCAGCGCGATCTCGCGCGGTTATCACATGACCCAGGGCCGAGTGGTGAAGTATTACGAGAATATCCGCTTTGTTTACCAGATTGAATCGAAGGTGAGAGAGATCAAACGCGTAACTACGCCCGCGGAGCCGGCACCCTCCCGCGACCAGCACCGCCGGGAAAACAACAATACCAGTGGACAACCAGAACAGAGGCAGGAACGCAACTACAGCCAAGGGGAGAACACGCCCGTGTTGGCCTTCACCCCGGATGCTCCGCCTGTCGTGACGTTGACCGCGATCAGGAGGTTCGTATGAACTGCGCCAACCACACCGATGTTTCGGCGGTGGCCTATTGCCGCACCTGCGGAAAGCCGCTGTGCGCCCAATGCACCCGCGATGTTCGCGGAGTGATTTACTGTGAGAACTGCCTGGCAGCACGCATGGAAAACGTGCAGCCTCCCGCAATGCCGGCAGCTCCCGTTTACTCGCAAGCGGCGGTACCTCTGGCTACCCAAGGAGGACCTAACCCCGCCGTGGCAGGAATTCTGGCTGGGTTTTTTCCTTTTGGCGTCGGCGCGGTCTATACGTCGCAATATGCCAAGGGACTTGCGCATCTGGTTATCGCTGTTCTGCTGATCGTCGGAGCAAGTGAGGGTGGCCTTCTAAGCGTGTTTTGTGGATTGGCCATGGGGTTCTTCTACATCTATCAGATTGTCGATGCGGTCCGTTCCGCCCACGCGATATCTGAAGGGCGGCCCGCACCCGATCCATTTGGTCTCGCGCAAGCCTTTGGCGCTGGCGAAAAGGTAGATGCTTCCAAGGTACCCACTGGCGCGATCGTCCTTATCGGCCTCGGCGTCCTTTTTCTGTTGCACACCCTCGGCATTTTCGATCTGAACATGGGTCGTATCTGGCCAATATTTCTCATCGCACTTGGCGGCTGGCTCTTCGCCCGCTCCTGGGGCCTGATTTCGTCACAAGGACGTTGTTACTGCGAGCGCTGCCGTACTCGTGGGTTAATGTGGCCGGCAGTCTTGGTTACGATTGGCTTTCTGTCGTTGCTTGAGGAGTTCACCCGTTATGACTGGAACCGGACTTGGCCAGTACTTATCCTGGTAATCGGTATTGTCATGCTGCTCCGCAGTAATGCTTCGTGGCAAGGACATATTCCGACTGCCAGCAACTCCGATCAGCCGCCGGTGGCGCCTGCGGCCAGTGCGACAGAAGCGCCGCAGCCCCCCGCGAATGAGGTGAGGAATGTCTAGTCCCGTGCCAGCCCCGGTTGTGCCTCCGCCGCCACGGCGGCGTTCGCTGGCAGGACCGGTTGTGCTCATCGTGATGGGAATCGTGTTCCTGATGGCCACGATGGGCATGCTGCACGGGTACCAGCTCTGGGCAGTTTACGGAAAGTACTGGCCCGCCCTGATCATTCTCTGGGGCGTCATCAAGCTATTAGAGCACCAGCGCTCCCGGAATGACGGCACGCGCGCCAGCGGCATTGGCGTCGGCGGTGTCTTTCTTCTGCTGTTCGTCATTGTGACCGGATCGATCGCGACCAAGACGTCGAACCTGAACTGGGCAGGCCTTCGCGATCAGTTTGGCATAGATGACAGCGACCTCGATAATATGTTTGGCGAGTCGTTCAATTACCACGATGAACTCGGTCATGCTTTTCCCGATGGCGCCACCCTGCATGTCGTCTCCAACCGTGGGGCCATCAAGATCGTGGCTTCCGACGACAAGCAGATCAAGGTCCTGGTCGACAAGACGGTTCACGCAAATGACCAGGAAAAGGCCGACAAGATCAACGAACAAACGAAACCTCTGCTCTCCGTGGAAGGCCAGGTTGTCACCGTCAATGCCAATACGCAGGCCGCAGGCGAGCACGGGGTCGGCGCAGATATGACGATCTCTATGCCGAAAAAGGCCGGGGTGATGATTTCGTCTCGTCGTGGTGATGTTGTGATCACCACTCGGGAAGGTAATGCCGATGTTTCCGCGCAGCATGGCGACGTAAACATTACCGATCTTAGCGGCAACGCCAATCTCAACCTCGATCACAGTTCAGCGAAGCTCTCGAACATCCTCGGTGACGTATCTATCGACGGCCGGGTAAACGACCTGACTATCGCCAATGTGAAGGGCTCCGCGCGGCTGAATGGCGAGTTCATGGAAAGTGTGCACCTGTCCCAGATTACTAAGAATGTGACCTTCCGCTCCTCGCGTACAGAAATGGAGTTTGTAAAACTCGATGGTGAACTTGATCTCGATTCAGGCGATCTGCGCGCCAGCAGGGTATCCGGACCAAGTCGCCTGAGCACCCGCTCCAAAGACATCCGACTGGATGGTGTATCCGGCGACCTTCGCCTCGAAGACAGCAACGGATCAATCGAAGTAGTGGTGCATAAGCTGGGCAACATCCAGATCGATAACCGTAGTGGGGACATACAGCTCTCGCTCCCAATGCAGGCTGCATTTCGAGTGGACGCTCGGGCCAAAGGCGGAGAAATTCAATCCGATTTCGGAGAATTGAAAGTTAACAATGGCGACAATGAGGCGACCGCAACCGGCTCCGTCGGAAGTGGTAGCGCAACCTTGCGACTTAACAACGAGCACGGCACGATTGAACTTCGCAAGGGCACCAGCGAAGCCGCTCTGCCGTCCTCACCTCCCAAGCCCGGCAAAAATGTACCCGAACCTCCCGAGCCGCCAGAGCCGACCGAAAACTGAGCACCATCTTCTCGCGACAGTTCAGAATGTCTCTCCGGCACGGGACACTTCCTTCCTCTGCTCGGATTTACGGGTGAACAACAGATAAAAGGGACTACTGCAGGGTGGTTGAATCATTTTTCAACTTCTGGTCCACCAATGCTTCGATCTGCTGCAGCACCTGGTCTTCCGGAAGATGAGTTGAGTCGATGAGAACGGCGTCAGCCGCGGCAACCAGCGGAGATGCTGCCCGGGTGCGGTCACGTTGATCCCGCTCCCGCAACTGGGCGGCAATTTCCTGTGCTGACGGTCCTTTGCTCTTCTGCTGATCCAGCCGGCGTTGCTCGCGTACCACAGGGTCGGCGTCGAGAAATACCTTCAGGTCTGCATCAGGAAACACTTTGGTTCCGATGTCGCGGCCTTCCATCACAACACCGCCATGGAGGCCCATTTCGCGTTGCCGCGCGACCATCCACTCACGCACGTTCGGATTGACCGATACGCGAGACGCTGCTTCGGTCACATCCCGCTCCCGCACCCGCATCGAAACGTCGTGTCCGTCAAGCAACACACGATTGCCCCCCACCGTAGGTTCGAGGCGAATCCGCGAGTTACGCGCCAATTGCAGCAATGCCGCGTCATCGTCAAACGAAACATCCCGCTCGATGGCCTTCAGTGCAAGAGCGCGGTACATCGCGCCGCTCTCGAGATTGACGTACCCCAGTTTGCGTGCGAGCCGCGAGGCAATCGTGCTCTTCCCCGCTCCGGCAGGTCCATCGATCGCGATGATGAGTTTGCGAACTTCGCTGGCAGTCATTCGGGTCGAACGAATTTTACAGGAACTCAGGCGGCTGCCGTTGGACGCTATCTTGGACGAAGGCCGATTTTGACGCGCCGGGGATCTGGCCTCGCTTGTTGATCGCGGGCTGTGGGGAGCGGTTTAGGTGGTGTGATCTGAATGAGAGATCGGTTGCCCACGTGCACAAAATTCAACTCGCGCGCTGCTAATAGCGCGTTAATCGATTCCTTCACCCGGGACCGCGGAACCAGATTCGAAAAGAAGGTCTCTACTTCGCCGGGTTCGGCGGCAATTGAAGAGTCCAGATATTTCGATATCAGCGCCGACAAGGCTTCGGCTACCGACAGGTTCACACCTTCACGTACCGCATCCGGTGCCCAGCGGTACAGCACGTCCCACGAGGCGCCTTCGACGGGACTGTAATCGACACGAGTGATGCGCAGTTTCGACCACAGTTCCGCAAGCGCGCGGTCCAGAGCGGCTAAGGACGGGTCTCCTCCAAGCTCTTCACGAAGTTTCTGCTTCGATATAGAGCCTTTTCTGCGAATCACCTCGAAGGCATCCACTGCCAACTGCGAATACTCCGACCGTGCTCCCGCCTTAGGAGCTTGCTTCGGGTTGCGCTCACCTACCAAGGCATAGAAGTAGGGAAACACCGAAGCGGCCACCAGAAAGTTATTGTTCTCATCAAAGAGGTTGGCTTCGAAAGCGGATTTCCCACGCAGCAACCGGACCATCAACTCGGTTGCATCCTGTGCTCGTCGATCCACGAAAGCGTGCTGAATTGTAGGCAGACGATCATCGCTGCCCACGAACGCTCCCATGAACGTCGGCAGCAGCACCGCGGGTCGCAGGGGATACATCAGGCAAAAGCCGATAGACTCGATGAATTCGCGAGCATCATCCAGAGTACGCACCGGCTTTGAATCGAGGTGCCACTTCGCGGCTCTGGCCTGCTGCAACTCCGCATCAATCATGCGTTGATTAGAACACAGAAGGGAGGTCGCGCGTCTGAGGTAGGTGTGTTCACTGGCCGGGCAATCGGCGCTCGGCACTCGGCTCCCGAAAAGCTGAGCATAAACGGGCAGTTACAAACGGGAGCTCGATATCTGACTTGCTGAATATCAGAGCATTTTGCGAGGCTTTGAACTTTACCGGGCAGTGGAAATACGCCTCGTAGATTTCCCGATTGGCAGGAGCCCGTTGCAACTCGACCCTCTTCGGGTGTATCGGCCGTCCAGTACCTCGCTGACCCAGCGTGACAATCCACGCGAAGCACACATCCACCAGCAACGGAGGCTCTTGCTCATGCGCCAGCAGCCAAAGGAACCGGACCGCGAATTCGTCGCCTCGTTTGAGCAGGCGGATTTCTTCTGGACACGTAAGTTGTTTATACCGCGACGACCGCTCTATTGCGTCCCGAAACGACCGTGCAGAAAGCGCCGCGAGTTTCACGGGATCATAGCGCTCGACGCGCTCTTCGGTTCCGAGCTTCAGGCCAATAGCAGGATCGCTGCTGGCTTCCGCAATTCCCCGGTGCAGCGCAAAAAAATCCTCGGTGCTCACCAGGATCCTGTCTAGCTTAAATAGGTCTATCGGCAGACCTGCTCGCCGCAGAACGGCATCCGGCGAAAGGCCTAGATCCTTAAGCTTTCGTGGCAGCGTACTCGAAACTCGGAATCGTGTGCTCATACTTTCGCGGACAGCATAACTCTAGTTGTATGGATTCACCGCGCTATTGCTTCTGGTATTGCTCATCGCTGACGTGCTCCATCCAATCGACGACCTTGCCATCTTTCTTCTCCTGAATGGCGATATGCGTCATAGCGGTAGTCGGCGAGGCGCCGTGCCAGTGCTTCTCGCCGGGCGAGAACCAGACTACGTCACCGGGACGGATCTCCTCGATAGGACCGCCCCAGCGCTGAGCCCATCCCGAGCCAGCGGTCACGACAAGAGTTTGACCGAGCGGATGGGTGTGCCATGCAGTCCGGGCGCTCGGCTCAAACGTGACACTGGCGCCCTGAACAAATGCAGGGTCCGGTGCTTGAAAAAGTGGATCGATGCGGACACTTCCGGTGAACCAGTCGGACGGGCCCTTCGTCGAAGCTTGCGACCCTGCTCGTTTTATTTCCATATGTCGGCTCCTGTTACTTCGCGCCGTTCGGATGCAGAAGTGTCTTGATGGCGCGACGCTCATCCATGGCCCGGTAGCCTTCAGCCACCTGATTGAGAGGCAGAGTCAAATCGAAAACCTTGCCGGGATTGATCTTGCCGTTCAACACCAAATTGATCAGTTCAGGCAAGTAGCGACGAACTGGAGCCGGTCCACCATGAAGATGAACATGCGAGTAGAACAATTGCTCGCCATCGAGTGAGACATTATGAGGAACGCCCACATAGCTCACGTAACCGCCGGGGCGCGTGGATTCGATCGCTTGCATCATGGATTCCTGAGTGCCGACGCATTCGAGAACCGAGTCAGCGCCGATTCCGTTCGTCAGTTCTTTAATGCGCGCAACCCCGTCATTACCTCGCTCGGCGACGATGTCAGTGGCGCCAAACTCGCGTGCGAGCTTCTGGCGAGAGGCGTGACGGCTCATCACGATGATGCGCTCTGCTCCCATCTGCTTGGCTG
This sequence comes from Acidobacteriota bacterium, assembly GCA_050263355.1. Lineage (GTDB taxonomy): Bacteria > Acidobacteriota > Terriglobia > Terriglobales > Acidobacteriaceae > Gp1-AA122. Next base: position 1,495 of record JBLNFC010000715.1, on the reverse strand, counting down.
AAAGCGCGCCGAGAAGGCCGACTGCGCCATCGCCGACCACAACGACGGTGTTACCTGGCTTGACGTTCGCTGCGTCCGCCGCAAACCAACCCGTGCCCAAGACGTCAGATGTGGCTAGCAAACTCGGGATCAGTTCTTCGGGAGGGAGATCGTTTGTTGCTACCAACGTGCCGTCAGCAAGAGGAACGCGCAACAGGCTGGCCTGGGCGGCAGTCATGAACTCGCGATGCACGCAGGAGGATTGATAGCCGTCGCGGCAGATGACGCAAGTGTTGTCGGAGGTCGCAAACGAGCCCACGACGAACTGCCCGGGTCTGATGTTCCGGACCTCTCTACCCACCTCTTCGACGATGCCGCAGTACTCGTGGCCCATTGGGGTGGGCTGAGCAATCGCTTGGACACCGCGATACGGCCACAGGTCCGATCCGCAGATGCATGTCGCTGAGAGGCGGATAATGGCATCGGTCGGCTGCGCAATTTTGGGCTCTTCGCGCTCCTCGAAGCGCACATCACGTGGCGCGTACAGGACAGTTCCTTGCATGGTCATCTCCTTACTTCGTCTGCTTACTTCGATTTCTTAGTGATTTCATCTTCAATGTGCGGTGTAACCACCATCGACGGCGAGCGCGTGTCCTATCACGAAGCTTGCACCGGGGCTCGAAAGCCACAGGACGGCGGAGGCCACCTCCTCAGGGCGGCCAAGTCGACCGATGGGTTGTTCTTTCGTGATCTCTTTCATCGTTTCGGGTTCCTTGGCGATCATCTCCGCAACCATAGGTGTCTCGACTGCCCCGGGGCACACCGCGTTGATGCGAATTCCCCGGGAGGCATACTCGAGGGCTGCACTTTTGGTTAGCCCGATGACGCCATGTTTGCTTGCATGATAGATGCTGCGTCCGGGGATACCGATGAGACCTCCGATGGAAGAATTGTTTACGATGGTCCCGCTCCCTTGTTTGCGCATCTGGAGCAATTCGTATTTCATGCATAGCCAGACACTCCGGAGATTGATCGCATTCACGCGGTCGAACTCCTGGCTCGTCGAATCGGCAGTTTCGACCGCGAGACTCTGCACTCCGGCGTTGTTGAAGGCGGCATCTAATCGCCCAAACTTAGAAACGATCTGCTCGATCATCGCCTTTACCTGAGCTTCATCAGTGACATCGCACGGAATGGCAATCGCCTTATGTCCGGCAGAGACGAGTTGCTCGGCCGCTGTTCGCACTGCTGACTCATTGATGTCCACGAGCGCGACCGCCGCGCCTTCTGCCGCAAATGCCTGCGCCGCCGCCAGCCCCATCCCGGAACCTGCGCCTGTAACTAGCGAAACTCTGTTTTCAAAAGTCCGACTCATGTTTTTCAGCCTCGTTTTCATTCACAACTTTAGATGTGGGCATCTGCGGAGCGCGCTAGCGGATCGCGCCAATGTACTTGCAAAACGCGCCACGGGGCGGAGAAGAACGCCAGGATCGCGCTCCGAAACTGATGGTGAACC
>JBLNFC010000714.1:0-3443 GCA_050263355.1 Acidobacteriota bacterium | reverse complement strand
TCAGCGACCTGAGTGATCGCGGCGGTGACGCCGGCGTCGATCTCGAGGTCCAAATCATCAAGTTCCTTTTCGCGATTGCGTAATGAATTGAAGAGCGCTTTCGAACCGGTAGCAATGCCTTCGGCTGCGGCAGCTGCGGCATGTTTCGCCACATCACAGGCGTGCACCGTCCGGGCGACCAGATGAAAATGGGGAGAAGTAGGATCTGGCGTTTTAAAGATCGCAGTGCTCATATAGGAAGCCATCCTTCTTGCGTCTGACCGGCTCATTCTCCCCGGCGACGCGGCCACGAGAGGCTTACGTTCTCACGTTGAGGATAGGACCAATAGGTGAAGGGAGAGGTTAAAAGTTAGTGAATTTCGTAGCGGTTGACTCGAGAACGCGTACTACGCGTGTTAGCTCTTCATGGAATCCGCAATGGGTAAGGTGAAGAGAAAGGTCGAGCCGTGGTTTAAGTCGCTTTCTGCCCGGATCTTGCCCCCATGAGCGAGCACGATATGCTTGGCAATCGCGAGTCCGAGGCCGGTTCCGCCCGATTCGCGCGAGCGCGCCTTGTCAACACGGTAAAACCGCTCGAACAAGCGTGGCAGGTGTTCTGAGGGGATGCCAGGGCCGAAGTCCTGCACATAAAACTCGACCGCCTGGTCACGCCTGCGTGCACCTAGAAGGAGTTGCCGCCCCCCCGCCGCATACTTCAGAGCATTGTCGATAAGATTTGCGAAGACTTGGTGAATGGCTTCGCGATCGGCGCGGACAGCGTCGCTGCAGTCGTGTTCAACCCGGAGCTCAACCTGCCTTTCGCGGGCTATCTCACGAAAGCTCTCGACTGCATCCTGCAGCAGTTCTGTCGGTGAAACGGCCTCTGAATCGAAACGTGTTTCGCCGGACTCCACTCGAGCAAGCGTGAGCAGGTCCTCGGTGAGCCGGGACATGCGAAAAGCATTTTTGCGGATGATCTCCAGGAATTCGCGGACATGGTCCTTGTCTGTCGCGCTGTCGAGCAAGGTTTCGGCATAGCCTTGAATAGAAGTAAGGGGGGTACGCAGCTCGTGAGAAACGTTAGCGATGAAGTCGCGGCGTGTCTTTTCAACTCGTTCCGTCTCGGTGAGGTCGCGCAGTACAGCGACGGCGCCCCCACCTGGCATAGGGGCTGCAGTCACATCAAACGTGCGCCCTGGGATGATTGAACTGGCGCGAGCGGCGCGTGCGCTTTTCTGGCTTGCGGCATCATGTACCGCCGCCAGGAAATCCGGATCTCGAACCGTTTCAATCAGAGGCAGACTTATGCGCGCGCGCTGCACTAAGCGGTTCATGCCGTGATTGGCCCACTGTACACGTCCATCAGCCGCAACCGCGATAACCGCATCCTGCATGCTGTTAAGAAGGGTCTCTAGTTCCCGCTGGCTGTTCTTAAGCGCGGCGAAACTTTCCTCCAACCGGCGGCCGGTTTTATCGAGAGCGGCAGCGACATGGCCGATTTCATCGGAGGAAGATTCGGAGATACGCGCGGAGAGATTTCCCGCCGCGATGTTATCAGCAAATTCCACGATGCGCTGCAGACGCCGAGCGGTTGACCAGGCAGAAAATCCGGCCAGCATCAAAGCGCAAGCAAAAGCCAAAGCAGAGCCGATGACGAGAGTTCGACGCAATACCGCAGTCGCGGCTTCGACATCGGAAAGCGGGTAGGCGAGTCGGACCGCCCCACCGGAGATCGGCGCGGCCACGTAAAGAAAGGGAACTCCCAAGGTGTGGCTGCGTCGAGTCTCGGTGCCCATGTTGCCCGTGAGAGCGGCCACGAACTCTTTTCGCCGAGCATGGTTTTCCATGGTCTTCGGGTCGGCTTCCGAGTCGGCGAGGACGTTGCCTTCATGATCAATGATGGTGGCGCGGGCGCCGGCCGCTTGTCCCTCTTGAGAGGCAATGTCCTGCAGGGAATGCTCGTGGTCAATCTCGACCCGATGAGCGAATAGCACGGTCTTCTGATTCAAATTCCGCTCAATTTCGGTCGTAAGAGAGCTTTCCCATGCACGTCGGACGCTAAAGTCCAAGGTGAGTGTGGCCGCCATGATCACCAGCACAAAGGCGGCCAGAAGCTTGAAGAAGATCCGCTTTCTCACTTGGGAACCTCGAAGCGATAGCCGGCTCCTCGAACCGTCTTCAAATAACGGGGATTTTCGGGATCAGGTTCGATCTTTTCGCGGATGCGGCGAACGTACACATCTACGGAACGAGGCGTCACAAACGCTGTGTCGCGCCATACCGAATCAAGCAGTTGATCGCGCGTGAATACCCGGCCAGCGTGGCGTGCAAAGTAGTCAAGCAAACGAAATTCGGTTGCCGTGGTGGTTACCGGCCTACCCCGGACGGACAAGACCATAGCCCCTGGATCGATTTCTATATCCGCTATCCGAATGGGAGTGGGAGAGAGCGGGCGCTCGAAACGGCGCAGCACAGCTTTGACGCGAGCGATCAGTTCCCGGGGGCTGAAGGGCTTGGGAATGTAGTCATCTGCCCCCAAATCGAGCCCGAGGACACGATCGGCCTCGCTGCTTTTCGCGGTCAGGAAAATGACCGGTGTCATCGCCAGTCCGGCGTGTTCCCGAATCCGCCGGCAGAGGTCGAGGCCATCATTTCCCGGCACCATAATATCGAGCAGAAATAGAGCAGGTCGCGCCCGCTCAGCCTCCGCCAAGACGGTAGTTCCAGAAGAAAACAGCCGAACCGAGAAGCCGTCGGCTTCCAAGTGATGGCGCACCAGGCGAGAGATATCCGGATCATCCTCCACCACAAAGATGATTGCTTTCACGCCCACATTGTACTTGGGACATAGGTACTTTGCTCCAAGCTCGGTAAGAGCTCAAGAAGGGCGATAGCGCACCAGTTTGGGACTGGAGAGTCAAATCGGGCAGAACTTGGGTAACCGCGTCCCTCAGTTCCTGCTGAAGAGCTGTTCGCTCCAGGCCGAAGTTGATGTTAGGAGCCCTCCCTTGGCCCAGCCAACCCTAAGTTCAAGATGCCGATTCTAAGGCCCATGCTACGGCGCATGATGGCCGCTTTATTGGCCGGGTTAGCCTGTACCGTGAGCCTAAGGGCAGCTGATGGCAGCAGTTCGATTCCAGAACGCTCTGTCGCACTCACTATCCGCAAACAAGTGAATGAGGTTAACGTCTCTTTCATCGTGGAGGACGGCCACAAGCGGCTGCTGCGTGATGTGACTCGCGACAGAATCACGGTGTTGGATGGTGGCCAGTCGATAACCAAGCTCACCAGCTTTGGAGAGAATTCGGATCTGCCGCTGCGGCTTGCGCTTCTCCTAGACTGTAGCGATTCCATGCGCAAAGGCTTTTCAAAGGAACGAGCGGCAGCGCAGGCCTTTGTGGAACGGATGTTGCGGCCGGATATTGATTCCCTTACGCTGATAGATTTTGCGGGGCAGTCTACGA
>JBLNFC010000713.1:0-3607 GCA_050263355.1 Acidobacteriota bacterium | reverse complement strand
GCGCGAAATCTCGTAGCTCATGATGACAACGCTGAACGAATAGATGCCCGTCAAAGCGGCATACAGCACCAGCAGAGAGGAAAAGGAACCCTGGCTCTGTGTGTTGAAACCAGAGCCTAAGATCATCGTCCATAAGGAATTCGGGGCCAGCCAAATCCCCATCGTGAATAAAGAGGCCACTAACACCACGAGCAGCAGGGCGGTACTCATAACCGCTCGTCCACTTCGCTCCTGCGAACTGCCGGCGGAGACGGGGAACATGCTGCTGACAATCGACCACGACAGCATGTAGACCACACGTCCGACCAAAGCGACGGCTGCATAGATTCCCGCCATTCCCGCGGGGAAAAAGTGTTTGACCAAAATAATGTCGAGATTGTTGATAGTGACCTGGCCGACGAAGAAGACCGTGGCCTGCATGCCTTCATCGAAGGACGGAGGCAGGCCGACCCGCGCTGGAATCCGAAATGCCGCTCCAGGGATGCCTGCAACGTAGGCCACTGCCATAGATGCGACGACAGCCGCGATGACCCCTGTTACTCCCAACCCGTAGTGGAGTAAAAGTAGCGCGCCGACCAACTTGACGACGACCTCCAGTACATAATTCTCGGCCAGGCGCCGAAAGTTATATACGCCCTGCATGAGCCCGCGGCGCACACCGAGAGGGATGTAGATCGCCGTGCCGAGGCCTAACAGGACTACATAGATGCGTTCCGGGAGATTGAGATACGAGGTGACGACGGAACTGGCAGCGACGATGACAACGCCGATAACTATGCTGACTTGCCACGAGCGACGATGCAACTTTTGGTAAACCGATACCTTGGCCGCAATGTCTGTGTTCTTGGCGACGAACTTTGAACAGACGATCTGGAATGCCAAAGTTACCGACGACAGAAGCATCAGCAGGGTATAAATCGCAGTGGCATGTCCGAACTGCGCGGCTCCCAGCAAGCGCGCGATGGCGATGTTGTATATGAAGTTTGTCGCACCCACCAAGGCAGAGCTAAACAGCATGATCATGCTGCCGCTCAGAAGCCGCGCCCGCAGCGCGGTTGGAGATCCAGCAGCGGCGACCGCCATGGCCGCATCCTGATTCAGGATCTCAGTTCTTGCTATCTCGCCTTGGTCCTGCCGCATCAACCCCCCGAAGCCCGATTTCACTCGTTCCTATCAAACGCCTGCTACCGCTCGAATTCACACGACGGCCCAGCCACGACCGTTCCAGCTTAGATGTAACAAACTAGAAGAGCGTCAACTGGATAACGGGAACTATCGAGGTGTGAGCTTGACCAGGAAAGCTGTAGAACGTCTGCTGTTGCAGCCCAATAGAGAAGCGGAGCGGATATGAAACGCTGACACTCCCGGTTCCGTCGTTGACCGCGCCGTGGAGAGGCTTCATATAGGAAATCAGGAAACCGTTCGTGATGCTGTCATAGGCGTGAAAGCCTTTGCCTTGCGACCATAGTCCGGTGGCGCTGAAAGTCCAGCGATCGTTTGGCCTGTATTCGACTGTGCCGCCGGGCCTGAGTGCTTGCGCAATGGCGAAGGAACTTCCTTCCACACGCCAGGCGCGCAGGTATTCGGCGATGATGGAGGCGCGAACCGAGTTGCCGAATTTCCGCTGTATACCGCCGTAGGCGCTGGTCTCGTAATATTCATGAATCGTGGGGCGGAACAGCACGTCGCGGGCTGCGTAACCCGTAATCAACGCCGTTTTACCCCAGGGACGCCCAACCGTAAAATTCAACCTGCCTGAGAAGTCGCGCGAGTGCAGATCTTGCTCCGTAAACGGCCCCGTCTCGCGAATGACATCGCCCGAGATGGACAGCATGTTTCCGATGGAACTGGTGCTCAGGTAAACGAATTGGCGGAACAGGTTTTGATTCATCTGTGTGGGAGAAATGCTGTCGCGCCGAATGGTGAACTGCAGGCCGGGCATGAAGGTCAAGGTGACATTGCCAGCGTGCAACACCGGAGAGACGGCACCATTGAAGATAGTGTCGTAGGTGTTCCGCTTCTGAATGAGCAACTGGTTGGGGAACGAAATGGTACCGCGTGCGTTCCTCTCGGCAACGAAACCACTGACAGTAGGAAGCGAATTTCCCAGATGCAGACGGTATCTCGCATCCGCAATGGTTTCCAAGGAGTGTCGAGGCGGCGGCAGAAGAGTGGATGAGCTTTCCAGTCCGCGCAGCCGAGCATCCATCTGGTAGATGTTTTCGTCCTCGAAGACTGGATCCACGGTAAGCTGCGAGGCGAGATTCAACTTGTCGGTTATCTGGCGGCCCTCCTGGTCCGCGAGTTCCATTTCAGCGCGTAGCGAAGAATCATTGTCCGGCTGCAAGGAATTAGCACGTGCGAAGGTGGAGAGGGCACGCTGCGTATCCTGCCGTTGGCGGTAGACGTTGCCCATAGAAATGAGGTAGTCGTAGTTGGTCTGACGATCTACCGGATCGCCTGCACTATTCAACAAAGCTTCGGCGTTCTGAGTTTCTCCCAAGGCAAGATGGGCATTGGCCATGCCAATGGCCACCGCCATCTCATCCGCGCCCGCGTTTTGCGCTCGGGAGAAGAACTGTTGTGCCAGCTTGAAGTCGTTCATTGACATGAGCACGTCGGCGGCATTCAGGTAATCTTCGGCTGTAATGACCGTGGCGTCGGAGACGCGCGCCTCGGCAAAACCCAGCGCAATCTGGTCGCGGGCGTCGGCGTACTTCCCTTCCTGCGAGAATAGCCGGGCAAGCGCCAATCGGGTCTCCAGGCGATCTGCCTCGGAAAGTTCCAGAGCTTGCCCGTAGCGCGCCATGGCCTGATCGTTATTGCCCATGACCAGGAGGGCTTCCGCGGTCGCAAGCAGAACCTTGCTGTTGTTTCCCCCTGCACGTTCGGCGGACTGGATCGCGGTCATCGCGTCCTGATCACGATGGAGGCGCGCGTAACCGCGAGCCATCTGTGCGTAAGCCATAGGATCCTGACCGGATTGCTTGACTGCCGTGTTTAGCGTTTCCACGGAAGCTTCGTACTCGCGCAGTCGATACTGAGCGTCTGCCATAGCCAGGTAGGTCGGCATGTCGTCAGCCTGGTACTTCAAGGCTGACTGGTACTCGGTCACCGCCTTAGCAAGCATCACCTGCTGGCGATAGGCTTCGGCTTTTGCGAGGTGCAACGGCCGAGAGTCTCCAAGAATCTTCCCGGCTGCTTCCGCCTCTCGGAGCGCGGGCTTTGCACGCCGGAGTTGTAAATACGAATACGCCAAGCCGAGGTGAGCCTCTCCGTAATCCGGGCGAAGTTGAATGGCCTTCTGAAAATCTTTCTCGGCGCGTGATGCCATTCGGAGGTCGTTCAGAACATAACCACGGTTCATGTACCCGGTTGCCATGTTGGGATCCCGCTCCAGCGCGCGGGTAAAATCGTTCACCGCCTCCTGATACTCGCCGTTATGGGCATGCACGTACCCCGCGACGAGAGGAAGATCTTTATCTTTTGGCAGGATTGGCTCGAAGCGACGCACAATGTCCATGGCATCGTTGTAGCGATTGAGAAAAAGCAGATCGTAGGCCAGGTAAACGGGCGCTTCCGGATCACGCGGCAGCTTCTGGATCAC
>JBLNFC010000712.1:0-3504 GCA_050263355.1 Acidobacteriota bacterium | reverse complement strand
TTAGCAATGGTCTGTAGTTATGACGGAGTGCCGTCATAACTGCCGACGCGCCGTCAGCAGCGGGATCGTGGAATGCTGCGTGACAGGGATTTAGAAAGTCGAGTGCTGCACGCGCGCTGTTTATTTGTCACAGGTGCGAGTGACAACGCTCACTGAGCCAGGGGCAACGCTCGACCGATCATAGGAGGTTGATGAAGCCGCTACACGGGGGACTCTCCTATGAAGAAAGTAATCATCGTGGGCGCCGCAGGGCGCGATTTTCATAACTTCAATGTGGTGTTTCGCAATAATCCCGAGTTTTCTGTCATTGCATTTACGGCAACTCAAATCCCTGATATTGCGAATCGCTGCTATCCAGCTGTATTGGCAGGGGACCTTTATCCCAACGGCATCCCCATTTTGGAAGAGAAGGATCTTGAGACGCTTATTGCTGAGCATCGCGCTGATTTAGTTGTCTTTTCCTATAGCGACGTCTCGCACGTGAATCTGATGCATATCGCTTCGCGAGCAGTCGCGGCGGGCGCCGATTTCATGCTCTTGGGAACGGAACATACGCAGATCAAATCACGTGTACCGGTCGTGTCCATTTGCGCTGTGAGAACAGGCTGTGGCAAGAGTCCGCTGTCTCGCCTCGTCGCGTCGGAGTTGCGTCACTTAGGCTGGAACCCCGTGGTGATTCGGCATCCGATGCCGTACGGCGATCTCGCGGTCCAGGCTGTTCAGCGCTTTGCGACGGTTGAGGACCTCGATCATCACCGCTGCACTATTGAAGAAAGAGAAGAGTACGAACCCCACATTCGCCTGGGGACCATCGTGTATGCAGGCGTGGACTACGAAAAGATCATCCGTCAGGCCGAGAAAGAGGCGGACCTGATCCTCTGGGATGGAGGCAACAACGACACTTCGTTCTATGTGTCCGATCTTGAGATCGTGGTAACGGATCCGCATCGTCCAGGACACGAGATCACCTACTTCCCGGGTGAGGTAAATCTTCGTCGTGCGCAGGTGGTGGTCATCAACAAGGTGGACACCGCGGCTCCGGGAGATGTCCAAGTTGTTCGCGATAACATCCGCAAGAACAATCCGTCCGCCATTGTTTTGCAAACCGCGTGCAGGGTTTCCGTAGCTGCTCCTGAGCAGATTCAAGGCAAACGGGTCCTCGTGGTAGAGGACGGTCCCACACTCACACATGGTGAAATGTCGTATGGCGCGGGCGTCGTTGCCGCTCGCCAATATGGGGCAAAGGAATTGGTCGATCCTCGGCCGTATGCGGTGGGCTCGATCCGGGGCACTTACGAGCGGTTCACCCACCTGACGAGCTTGCTTCCGGCGATGGGATACGGCGCGATGCAGTGCCATGAATTGGAAGAGACGATCAATCGCGTTCCCTGCGACCTCGTACTCGTGGCAACCCCAGTGAATCTCACCAGCATTCTGAAATTAAATAAGCCAAGTGTCCGGGTCGCCTATGAAGCTGAGGAACTGACGAAGCCGGGACTGGCAGAGATTCTTACCCACTTCACAGCGCGTAGAAAAGCCGTGGCGGAGGTGGCGGGAAGATGAGGGCCAACGACTTTCTGTCGATTCGCGACTTTTCTCCGGGGCAGATTCAACGCTTTCTCGACGTCGCCCGCCAGATCAAGGCAATTCCGGGCGCGTACCGCGACGCGCTGGAAGGACAGACGCTGGCGATGATCTTTGAAAAGCCGTCGCTTCGCACCAGGGTCACTTTCGACGTCGGTATCCACCAACTCGGCGGTTTTTCCCTCTATCTCTCTCCTGCGGAAATCAATCTTGGCAAGCGAGAATCGGTCTACGACGTCGCGAAGAACCTGGAGCGCATGGTGCAAGGCATCATGATTCGAACCTTCGCCCATGACGTTGTTGAGCAGATGGCGGAATATGCGCATATTCCGATCATCAACGGCCTTACGAATTACAGCCATCCTTGCCAGGCTCTAGCCGACTATCTAACGATGCTGGAGATCAAGTCGAAAATTGCAGGCCTGAAAGTCGCTTTCATCGGCGATGGCAACAACGTCGCTCATTCATTGATGTTCGCTGGAGTCCAGTTGGGGGCTCAGGTGTGGATAGCGACTCCGAGTTCCTATGAGCCTAAGCCAGAGGCTGTCGAATGGGCACAGCATCGCTGCCAAGACACTGGGGGCACCTGCACCATAACCAACGATCCGGTAGAGGCTGCGCGCGATGCGGACGTGATCTACACCGACGTGTGGGCGAGCATGGGACAGGAGTCCGAAGCTGAGGCACGCCGGAAGATTTTTCTTCCATTCCAGGTAAACGCGGCGCTAATGAAAAAAGCAAAGCCGGATGCGATCTTCCTACACTGCTTGCCAGCTCACCGCGGAGATGAAGTTACCAACGAGGTGATCGATTCACCGCGCTCCTTTGTTTTCCAGGAAGCGGAGAATCGCCTGCATGTCCAAAAGGCAATCATGCTTGAGTTGATGGAACATGAGGCGCCCGCCATCTCTGCCCCGCAGCGGATAGAAGAACCCGCTCATGTCTGATCAAAAGGCAGGATGTCTTTCGGCTCGGTTGGAACCGGGAGTCTTCGCCTGCGCGATTCAGCGGAGTTCTGCAGTCGGTTTTGAGGTCAGAGCACGCGTTGTCGTTTGCGCTGATGCATTCCGATGAAAACGATGCTGATCGCCGTTGGCGGTAACTCCCTGATTCGCGCGGGAGAGAAAGGAACCGTTGGCGAGCAAAGGGGAAACGCGCGTCGAACGGCGGCCGCAATCATTGAGGTCATCCGCCGCGGCTACCGCCTCATCATTACTCACGGCAACGGTCCGCAAGTCGGGGCAGCGTTGTTGCGCTCCGAGCGCACCTCGGACCAGGTGCCCCCGCACACTTTGGACGTGTGTGGCGCCGCCACCCAGGGAGAAATTGGATATCTGCTGGCGCAAGCTCTCCATGATGAACTCGCACTACATCAGCTGGACATTCCGGTGGTCGGGGTCGTGACGCAGTGTCTCGTCTCGACCGATGATCCTGCCATGCGCCATCCCACGAAGCCCATAGGTCCGTTCTACTCGAAAGCGGATGCGGAGGAGCGCAGACGCGTTCTGGGATGGCACATCGTGGAAGATGCCGCACGCGGGTACCGTCGGGTCGTGCCTTCTCCTGTTCCGGTGGAGATCATAGAGTTGGAAGTCATCCGAGACCTGGTGAACGCGGGTGTTCTCGTCATTGCATGCGGAGGAGGGGGGATTCCGGTGGTTCGCTCGAGCGATGGTGTGTCGGGAGTGGAAGCCGTGGTCGATAAGGACCGCGCTTCTGCATTACTGGCGTCAAAGCTGCAGGTCGATGTGTTCGCCATCACTACCGACACGGACTATGTTTATCTCGATTACAAAAGACCGACTCAGCGACCCCTTACATCGGTTACCGCCAGCGAAGTGTATAGGTTTTACCAGGAAGGTCACTTTCCACCAGGGAACATGGGACCGAAGGTCGAGTCGGTGCTGAAGTTTTTGTCGC
>JBLNFC010000711.1:0-4818 GCA_050263355.1 Acidobacteriota bacterium | reverse complement strand
GGGTGATATTCCCCTGATTCCCTCAACGAGGATTTAGTCCGTCTGCAACTGCCGCCCTGCGGGAAGTACCCAACGCAGATAACGAGGGGCTATCAAGCTGCCCTTTCAGAACTGATTCGCGCGTTGGGCAGACCCGAGCTGATGTCGATATGGGCGAACACCTCTAAAGGCCTCGGAGCCTCCAGGATCACACGCCGCTCATAGCGTAAATCGGTTAAAAGCCCAGAATCGATACAGAGAACAGGGTATAGACCGCTATCCAGCGCTCATGCAAAGTGTTCACGATACACACTTTAAGCGCAGGGCGAAGCACGGTGTACGTGCTTCCCCAGTGCAGGACACCACAATCCAACACCCATGGCTCGACAGGATGCACTGCGCTCCACGCCAACAAGGGTCCGCTGCGGCTCTGGTTGCGCCGGTCTGGATGACATTCTAGACGGTGGATTTCCCCGCGGCCATTTTTACCTCGTTGAAGGTGAACCGGGCACCGGCAAAACTACGCTCGCCCTTCAATTCATAGCGGAGGGTCTTCGGAATGGCGAGAAGGTTTTATACATCACCCTCTCAGAATCACCGGCCGACCTGCAATCGGTTGCGCGTGTCCATGGTATTAAGCTCGACGGCGTTCAATTCCTCGAATTAAGGCCCAGTGAAGAAGACCTCAGGCCGGAGGGGCAATACACTGTCTTTCACCCTGCAGAAGTCGAGCTCAACGATCGGCTACTGGCCATCGTGAGCGAGGTCAGCCGGCAAAAACCCGATCGCCTGGTGATCGACGCCCTCTCCGAGGTTCGGATGCTGGCGAAAGACCCCCTACGTTACAGACGGCAGATCATTTCTCTCCGTGAATACACGCCAGCCAACTGCACTGTTCTGTTGCTCGACGACCGAAGCAGCCGCCACTCGGACCTGGAATTGCACAGTATCGTGCACGGAGTAGTCCTTCTCGAGAAGGTTCACCGTGAATATGGCAAAACTAGACGGCGGATTGAAGTTTCCAAGCTCCGCGCGTGTGCATTCCGCGAAGGTTATCACGACTACATCATCCGCGCTGGAGGCCTCCTTGTCTTCCCTCGACTGATCGCTTCTGAGCATCGGTCGCAAGAGGATGGCACAGGCGCCACTAGTAGCGGCATTCCCCAATTAGATAAATTGGTTGGCGGTGGACTTGATTACGGCACGAGTACATTGCTGCTGGGCCCAGCTGGATGCGGTAAAAGCACCATCGCACTTCGGTGGCTCACCGCAGCGGCCGAACGCGGGGAGAGCACGGCGGCCTTCGTGTTCGAGGAGACAGTGAGTACCCTTGTGCGTAGGGCCCGCGGTCTCGGAATGGATCTGAAACCTCTCATCGAGTCTAACCGCTTGAAAATAGAGCATCTCGATCCAGCGGAGATGTCTCCGGGTGAGTTCGTCGATAAGGTGAGACTGAGCGTCGAGACTCAGCATGCCCGTACCATCGTTATTGATAGCCTTAACAGCTTCTTGCAGTCGATGCCAGCGGAGCAGTTCCTTGCTCTGCACCTGCACGAGCTGCTCACTTACCTAAATCACAAGGGCGTCGTCACGCTGCTGGTACTCGCTCAGGCGGGCCTGGTAGGCACTCATATTCAGACACCCGCGGACGTTAGTTATCTGGCAGACAACATCCTGGTCCTACGCTACTTCGAGGCACAGGGCGAGGTCAGGCAAGCGATCTCGATGATTAAGAAGCGGAGCGGACCGCACGAACACACCATTCGTGAGTTGCGCCTTGGTCCGGATCGTATTTACGTGGGAGAGCCTCTCACCAACTTTCACGGCGTACTCACGGGTATTCCCGCGCTTTTGGGCCAGAATGGCGGCAATGGACTTCGGCTCGATGAGTAACCAGACGATTAGCGATATGGATGTACTTGTTCTGGCCCCGTTCGGGAAGGACTCGGTGTTGATCGAAAATGTGCTGCAGCAATCAGGCGTGCAGGTCCGTGTGGCCAATACTGCGCTCGACCTTCTGGCCGTCATTCCCGACAGGGCTGGTGCTGCACTTGTGGCTGAAGAGGCACTCGCTGAAGAGCATATGCCAGAACTGGCGCGGAAGTTGGAAGCACAACCAACCTGGTCTGACTTTCCCATGATCGTGCTCACGGGTGGTGGCGTGAGTACGGCGGCAACTGAATTTGCAGTTCGTGCGCGAGCGCCTCTGGGCAATGTCACGCTGCTCGAGCGTCCTCTCAGGGCTGCGACAATGATCAGCGCTGTGCGGAGCGCACTCTCGGCGCGGCGCCGTCAATATGAGATTCGCAATCACCTCCAGGAGCGGGAACGGGCGGAACAGGCGCTGCGCAGCGCACGTGACGCTCTTGAGTCCATCGTCGAAGAGCGGACAGCTGCCCTTCGCCGTCTCTCCGCCCAGTTATTGCGCGTCCAGGATGACGAACGCAGGCGCATCGCGCGAGAGTTACACGACAGCCTTGGACAGTACCTCGCGGCCGCAAAAATCAACCTCGACACCATGGCCCTCAGTCGTGACGATGTAGACGATTGCTTTCGCGAGGTACAAGGCATCATTGATCGCGCCATCAGCGAAACGCGAACTCTATCCCACTTATTACATCCTCCACTCCTGGACGCGACGGGCTTCGCATCTGCCGCAACCTGGTACGTTCAGGGGTATGCGAAACGGAGTGGAATAGAGGCATCTTTGCAGCTTCCTGACGACTTGGGTCGTTTGTCGGTGACCGTGGAGACTGCGCTTTTCCGGATCATGCAGGAGGCATTAACCAATGTTCATCGTCATTCCGGCAGTCCCCGGGTTGACGTCACTTTGACAGCAGACGAGAGGACCGCGGCTCTGACGGTCAGAGACTATGGTAAAGGCATTCCGGAGCCTGTTCTGAACGGCTTTAGAAAATCCGGAATAAACGTCGGGGTTGGACTGGCTGGCATTCGCGAGAGAGTGAAGGAACTGGGCGGCAGCTTCGAAATCCAGGGCAGCGGGGGTGGAACCACGCTGAAAGTGTCTATCCCCGTCGGAGAACGCGGCCGTAATGTGTTCGCGGGCCCGCCAAGTTCGCAGATCTATTCGTCATTCGCCACCTAGGCGGTATTGTCGAGGGGGTCGCGCCTTTCGAGATAAACGACATTGTTGATCGCACCGTCTAAATGCGGCGGGCACAGGATTACTTTCTTTGGGGCCGACGTGCTGAAGAGCGTGGTGATTGTTGATGATAGCGAACTTATGCGGCACGCACTCTGCCGACTGTTCAGAGCTGCAGGCGGATTCCGGGTTGTCGGCGAGGCTTCTGATGGTCTCGAGGCACTTGAATTGGTGCGGCAATTAAAACCTGATCTCGTAATCCTGGATCTTTGTATGCCTGGTATGAATGGCTTGGATACCGCACGAGAATTAAGGCGCTTGGAATTGCCCGCGCCCGTGATCCTCTACAGCATGAACGCTGACGACATTGCCGCACCGGAGGCCTTTGCCGCCGGAGTCGCGGCCCTCGTCTCCAAGGTTGAGGGCATAAAGACGCTTATTACGAAGGCCCGAGTGGTCCTGGATCGATCGTGTGCCTGATCTCCTCAAGCGGTTGAGATCTCTACACCGGCAGGCAATGAGGGCCGATCGGCTCAAATGACTTGTACGTCAATACGAATTCCTGGTGACCCAAGCTCTCCGAGCAGCTCGGTACTCCGGACGCGACATCCAGCACTCGATTGTAGATCTCTTCGCCCACCTCATCGACGCTTGCTTCGAGGCGAAGTATTTTCCCCGCATTGACGTCCATATCGTCACGCATGCGGTCGTAAGTTTCGGGATTCGCGCATACTTTAATCACAGGGGAAATCGCTGAACCAACCACCGAACCACGGCCGGTCGTGAACAAGATCATGTGGGATCCGCAGGCAATCAGTTCTGCAATCTCGGCGTTATCATTGATATTGGGAAAGCCGAAACGCGGCTCACCATCCGGAACCACGTCGAGCAGGTACAGACCGCCCTTCCGCGGTATATCGCCGGGCTTAATTAAGCCAGAGATGACTGAATCTCCACTCTTGCAGTATGCGCCAATGGATTTTTCTTCGATCGTGGTGAGGCCCCCTTCGGCATTCCCAGGAGCAAAGCTTGCATGCCCCATCTGCCGGTAATAATGGGCAGCTTTGTCCACTGACATTTTGAGCTCGTGGCCTAACTCCGGGGTAACTGCTCGGGAACACATGACGTCACCAAGGCCGATCATCTCACCAGTTTCTTCGAAAATGGTTGCGGCTCCATGGCGAACCAGAAGATCAAAAGCACGACCCACCGCCGGGTTAGCTGAGATGCCGCTCGTAGCATCGGATCCCCCGCAAACAGTTCCGATTGTGAGATCACTCACGTTCATGGGTACGCGTGGCACGCCTGCAATTTGGCGGAGAGCTGCTTGAATCCACGCAACACCGGCATCGATGGATTTCTTTGTGCCGCCTGTTTGCTGAATGACGACGGTGTCAACCGGTCGTGCCGAAGCGGCGATGTTGTCCGCGAGTTTGTGCCGGTTAAAGCTCTCGCATCCTAAAGACAGCAACAACGCAGCTCCCACGTTTGGATGCGTGCATAACCTGTTCATCATGCGATCGGCATAGGCATTTGGATAACACCCTCCGAAGCCGATCAGGTGCACTGGCTGTCCTTTGAAGTGCTGCGCGATCTCTCGCGCAACGTGATGTGCGCACTCCACCAGGTATGCCACTACTACGCAATTACGAATGCCTTTCCGACCATCGGAACGAAGATAACCTTGCAGTTGCGGCAGGCTACTTGACATAAGTACGGTCCTTATCCAGCGTGTA
>JBLNFC010000710.1:0-2628 GCA_050263355.1 Acidobacteriota bacterium | reverse complement strand
GACAAACGGATACCGAAGCTCCTTGCAGCGCTTGTTGCGACACCCGTTGGTTGCGACGGTCGCGTTTCTGGTTGGTCTTGCGCTGACCTATTTCGTTTTCATTCGAGTGCCGAAAGGATTTGTTCCCGATGAAGATCAGGGATGGTTCATCGTCCTGGTGCAAGCGCCTTCGGGAGCGTCCCTCGAATACACCAAGAGAATTGACGACCAGGTAAATGCTGTTTTGCAGAAAGTTCCCGAAGTCGAGAATGTTTTTGCCATCGCGGGCTTCAGTTTTTCCGGTAACGCAGCGAACCGCGGAATGGTCTTTGCCTCGTTAAAGCCCTATGCTCAGCGCAAGGGTCCGGAACACTCCGCGCAAGTGGTGGTCAATCGATTGCAGCAAGGGCCTCTGTTTGCGATACAGGGGGCGCTGGTCATCCCGTTCCTGCCGCCTGCTATCAACGGCGTCGGCGCTTTTGGCGGGTTTCAATTCGAACTGCAAGACCTGGGCGGGCACACGCTGCAGGATCTGGCCAAGGTAGCCAACGACTTCGTCGCTCAAGGCAACGCGCGTCCTCAGAAAGATTTGGCAGGACTCTTTACGGGTTATACCGCGAACGATCCCCAATTCCTGGTTACGATCGACCGCGAGAAGGCCAAGAGCCTGCACGTTCCCTTGCAGCAAATCACCGACACGCTAGGGGTCTACATGGGGTCGGCGTATGTGAATGACTTCGATTTCAACAACCGTTCTTATCGAGTCTACATTCAGGCCGATCAACAGTTTCGTGCACGGTCGCAGGATATCCGTCAGTTCTACGTACGATCTGATTCCGGTGGCATGATTCCGCTGGAGAATCTGGTGACTATTACGCAAGCCAGCACGCCCCAGGTGATCAGTCACTACAACCTGTTCCGGTCGGCGGAGATTGACGGTTCGGCGGCGCCGGGCTTCAGTTCGGGCCAGGGGATTGCCGCCATGGAAGAGCTGAGCAGAAAGGTGCTGCCTCAGGGGTACGCCTACGAGTGGACGGGTCTGGCACTGGAGGAGTTGGCGTCGGGCAGCACATCGCTGCTGCTCTTCGGATTGGGAACGCTTGTGGTCTATCTCACACTGTCTGCGCAGTACGAGAGCTTTGTGCTGCCGTTCATTGTTTTACTCGCGGTTCCGATGGCGGTGCTAGGCGCGTTAGGCGCGCAGTGGATGCGCGGCCTCGAGAATGATGTCTATTGCCAGATCGGGTTGGTAATGCTGGTCGGACTGTCGAGCAAAAACGCCATTCTGATCGTGGAGTTCGCAGAACAACTACGTCACCGGGGCATGCCGCTAGTCGAAGCAGCAATCGAGGCGGCGCGAATCCGTCTGCGTCCCATTTTGATGACTTCGTTCGCCTTCATCCTCGGAGTCGTGCCTTTGGTTTTCGCAACGGGTGCAGGGTCGAGAGGCCGACATTCGGTGGGAACAACGGTATTTGGCGGAATGATCATGTCCACCGTCTTGAACCTATTCTTCATTCCGGTGCTCTACCTGATCATCGAAGGTTTCCGCGAGAGAAGAAAGGTCACCTCTTTGCAGGCCTTGCCCAGCGAAGGCGACTGATAATCACAAAGCAGAGTCGAAAGGAACTCCGGGCAATCTGATTTTCAAAAAGTCATGAATCACGCCGGGCGCGCCACTCTTCTGCAGTGATCTCCCATATCTCGGCGGGCAAGCGGCCGCAGACGAAGTCCTGCTCGAGCTGGGCCACCACTCTCATTCCCTGCTTCTCAGAAATGCGCCGCGACGCCGTGTTCGCGACAGCCTTGGGCACACGCAGGACAGAAGCCTTAATTACATGGAACCAATAGTCGGTGACGGCGTTGCACGCCTCGCTCATGAGTCCCTGTCCCTGCCAAGGCAAGCCAATCCAAAAGCCACGGTTTTTGTTCTCTGTCTTCATCAAGCTGATACTTCCGATCATCTGATCAGGATTTGTCTTTAAGCGAAGCGTCCAGCGCCATGCCTCTCCGCGTTGCATCGTCGGGAGGGCAACATCGCGATAATGTGTGTAAGCGCCGTCCGGAGGGTAAGGCCAGGGTACGCGGTGCGTGAGATAGCGCACGATCTCCCAATGGGGAAATAGAAGCTGCGTCTGCTCAGCGTCCGCTAACTCGAGCGGACGAAGTAATAGGCGAGTTGTCTCAAGCACAGGTACCATCATGGAGATCAGAAATAGTTTTTGGATTTCATCTCTAGCTCTGTGAGTCGCACATTTCGAATGTACGCGAGCCGTACTTCCACACGACCCTTATCGCGAACTAATTATTCATAACCGCACACCAACTCTAGCTGAATAATCCCGATCGAAGGCAACCGCAGTAATGACTACTTGATCTTAGGTGTGAGCCGACGTGATTAGGTGAGTCGCTCACGTCCCGTATAATCCGAAATCGCTCACTTGATCGTTATGAACCGCCATGCCGGAGCAGGGATCAGACTCATCGTGTTCTGGCTGTCATTCGCTGGTGCTCTTCTATTTGCACAAGCCGGCAGTTCTGCTCCGCAGCTTGACACTGGCGAACATATCTACAAATCCGGTTGTATAACCTGCCACGGCGCAGATGGCCGCGGAACGCCAAAATCAATTGCCGGGTTCGAACCTCCAC
>JBLNFC010000709.1:0-3771 GCA_050263355.1 Acidobacteriota bacterium | reverse complement strand
TGGGCTGCGAACAGGTTCACGTTTTCTTCTTTTGGCCCACACGGTGGAGTACAAAGATAGTAAAGGAAACCATTACATTCATCGCTGTGCTTACCTACAGCCACCTGCATACGAACCCCCTATATGGCACGACTGCAGCCTATTCAACGAATACAAATGATGAGCATAGCCAAGTGCCCCATGTGTGGCGCTCTTTACGACGCGTGGAAGTGCCCATGCCCCGAGTCCAGTGCACCATTCACATGTTTCGAAAACCACGAACAGCGGGCAGCCGTCACCTCCCACTTGTCGTCGGGAGCGAATTGTTTCGATCCGCTACACACGGCCCTTCGATTCTCGTAAAATGACATAAGAGATTCGGAACAATGTGGTTCCCTTGTGGCAGTGTTACCGTCGGAGTTATTTTCCTCAGGTCCTTCTGTGATAAGGTGCCGCTGTGGTTTCCGTGGGGGTGAAACATGCCAACGAAATTGCAAGAATTGCTCGAAGCGGCTAAAAACGTCGTTCCTACCAAAGAACAGAATGAGGAACAGCGCAGAAGTTTTGCCTACGGGAACACGAAAATCGAGAATCCTCGTATCACTCGGAAGACAGTGGATCAGGAGGCCGAGTCCTTAGGAGCTCCGAAGAATGAGCGACGAACAGGATCGGCATAGCAGGGCCCTTGATGCCGAGCTCATAACTGACCCGGACGAAAAAGCCAAACGTGAGGCCAGAAATGGGCTGAAGCAGTTCGATGCAGTCATCGAATTGATTGAGTACTTTCTGCAGACTGACCGGAAAGTTAGCGTCAGGCCTTCACACCTTCTGCACCTTCACAGAATTGCTCTTGAGGGTATCAGCTCCTACGCCGGTAATTGGCGGCCAGCCGGAATCAAGATCGGTGGCAGCAAACACGAACCCATGGGCGCTCATCTTGTCCCAGGTGCAATCGAGGAGATGTGTGATTACGTCAATGACAATTGGGAAAAGAGCACACCCGTCCACCTCGGTGCATACGCATTGTGGAAGCTGAACTGGATACATCCATTTACCGATGGCAATGGCCGCACTGCTCGCGCGCTGTCCTACCTATTGCTATGCGCTCGCCTAGGCTACAGATTGCCAGGAACGAACACGATACCTGACCAGATTTCGCGGGATAAGAATCCGTACTACAAAGCCCTAGAAGCCGCCGACCAAGCTTGGAGCGAAAAGAAAATTGACCTCTCTGTACTAGAAGAATTACTCGGTGCCCTGCTCGCCAACCAGTTGCTATCAGTTCACAAAGAGGCTCTCGGTACTCAACCTAGCGAGCGAAATACGCTATCCTCAGGGTAGCTTTCGCGAGAACTATCTCTAAGCGGGCACTTCGCCGGGTGCCCATGTGTCTCGCGTTTTTTGCGAGACGTGGGATCGCCCCATCTTGACCGGCCCGCCGACATAATAAAGAGCAGGCCGCTGAAACAATAAAATTCTGTCCTCATCCTTTCTCCCGCATCGGTCTATATCGGGCAGACACTCTGGAGGACGGCATGCCGAAGTATCACATCGCTGAGGTCAACATCGGACGCCTTCGCGGTCCACTCGACAGCGCCACGATGCACGGATTCATGTCGCGGCTGCACGAGATTAACGCCCTGGCCGATCACAGCCCGGGATTTGTCTGCGCTACTCTCTCTGCGGCTAGATAAGGAAGCAGATCGTTCGATTCGCTTATCATCCGATTCCTCTAATGAGAGATCCCCCCTTCGAAACCGGACGAGTGGACACCTTCGCACCAGCAAATAAAAAAAGGCCAGCGATTTCGCTGACCAGGAAGTACTACCAACATCAATGTTGCAGTCGTACTTATTTCATGTTGTCGGCTTTGATCATCTTGACCGATAGTATCTGGACTTCGTTCTTGTCGGCGTTGACGTTGGCGCTCACGGTAACCTGGTGTCCTTCGTGACCCTTCAGGGCTTCCGGATTGCTCACCGTCCAGCTCTTGCTGTCGCTGTCGCTCACAAACATCTTGCCGTCGTCGCTAACCTTGCCTGAAATGCTCATGGGATTAGTCGAAATCGTGGAAGTCGAGCTGGGGGAAGACGTCATGCTGTCCTGCTTGACCGTGTCTTGCTTGGTCGTCTCCTGAGCTACGGCCATCAGTGACATCATCAACGCAATTCCAAATGTAACAAAGATTAACTTTTTCAATTTTCGCCTCCTGGCGGAAGGACAACGAGATGATACGGAGCATTTCTTAACTCAAGAGCCGCTGAAATAGCTTAGCTCTGAAAATGTCATAAGATCCGCTAAGGAGGGAATCAACTTCAGACAACTGACTTAGTTCAGAATCTGAAAGAGTGGCGGGACAGTCTCGCTCACCTTTAACGGTAGGCTTATCTAGATAGTTTGTCAAATGGCGAATCACACCGGATTCTGATGAGAGATATAGCGACCTGTCTCGTCGGACCGAGGCGCGGCAGCTGCGTGCAGCGTTGAAGAATTATCTCAACCGATCCAGCCGGGTGCCCCATGTCTCGCGCCTTTTGCGAGACGTGGGATTACCCCAATGTCCGGCTATTGAGGGTATGTCCTCGAAGATGGGGTGAGAAGAAGGACCTGACTGCATTTTAGAAGCTGAGGCCCAACAAGTTAGTCGGCTTCTAGCGTGGGATCGGAAGATGCGCACGTGCAAAGGCAAAAAAGGGCTCAGATCCATCGACCTGAATCTGAGCCGGAGGTTTGTTAAGGAACAGAAGAGTCAGCGTCTCTGATGTGAGCTGGCGCGGGCAGGTTGTAAGCTGTTCAGCCCACGATTTTCTGAGCGGCTTCAAACCCGTCACGCTCAATGACATCGAAGGCATTTAACTAGGGCCGGAAACGAGCCGCTGTCGCCTCATAGTCTTGCCCTTTCCTTCGACGGCGGCTCTTTGCTCCACCGAGTTATTCATCGGGCTAGGTCTTCCTTTTTTCTTAATTTCGTGGTGCTCACGGGCATATGCTTCGCCTTTTTGAATCTCCTTCAGCGCCGCCTCGATGTGATCAATGGCGGCCATTCTGTGTCCGCCACTCGCCTCCGGCTTGAACCAACTCATTTTTCGCTACCTCCAGTGATTGCCGGGAACGCAGCATATTGGCTTGATTTGGCGGGACAATGTTATGGGCCTGAGATTTCTTTTGAGCCTCGGATTTTGCTTGCTGGGAATGGGACTGCGGCACCTCTTCCGGCAAAATCACTCTTTCCCGGGTGCCCCATGTCTCGCGCTTTTTGCGAGACCCGCATTACCCCAGCCCTTACTGGCCCGATACAATAAAATTCTTATCCTCATCCTTTCTCCCGCATCGATCTATATCGGGCAGACACTCTGGAGGATGGCATGCCGAAGTATCACATCGCTCAGGTCAACATCGGACGCATCCGCGGTCCACTCGACAGCGCCACCATGCATGGTTTCATGTCGCGGCTGGACGAGATCAACGCCCTGGCCGATCACAGCCCGGGATTTGTCTGGCGGCTCCAGACGGATGCGGGCAACGCCACCTATTTTCGGCCTTACCCCGAAGATGATCGCGTGCTTCTCAACATGTCGGTGTGGGAATCGATCGAGGCATTGAAGCACTACGTTTATAAAACGGTTCACGCCGAAGTGCTGCGGCAGCGCCATGACTGGTTCGAGAAATTCGAGAGCAGCTATCTTGCCTTATGGTGGGTTCCCATGGGCCACCTCCCCGGAATCGATGAGGCGAAGAAGCGCCTGGCGCATCTGGACGCGCACGGCCCCACCCAGTTCGCATTCACCTTCA